>CABYOP010000007.1 GCA_902520645.1 uncultured Pelagibacteraceae bacterium
GCAATGCCACTTGGTGGCGATAAAGGAGTGTTGATTGATGGCAATGAAGTAGAACAAGTAATGGAGCTAACCAAAGGTAAAGGTGCTGAAGCTGTAATAGATTTTGTAGGTGAAAAGGGATCAACATCTATGGGTTTAAACATGACATCAGGTGGAGGTTATTATTACATTGTAGGTTACGGTGAAGAAATAAAAATCCTCGCAGTGGATGTAATTATAGCTGAGAAAAATATAATTGGAAATTTAGTGGGAACGTGGTCTGAGTTGTATGAACTTATGGAACTAGCTGACAAAGGATTAGTTAAGTTATCCATGGCAGAATATAAATTAGACGATGCTAATAAAGCACTTCATGATCTTAACGAAGGTAAAGTTAAGGGACGAGCTGTTTTAGTTCCGTAAAAAAAAAAGAGAGGGAAATAATGAAAATAATAAAAACTTGTCTAACGGCTGTAATATCAAGTGTTTTGATGTTTAGCCCAATGGCATACGCTGATAAGTGGGGTGATCAATTTCCACATATCAAAGCTACAGGAGATATTGCTGGTGATTGTTCTTATGAAGAGATGTCTAAGAAAAATTACAAAGGAAAAACTCTTAAGATAAACACGCACGCTGTACCTGTAATTGGACAGCCAACAGCTTTGCATGCAGAACAGTTTGCTAAGTTAACAGGAGCAAAAGTTGATGTAACTCATACACCTGCAGGTGATTTGTACGCAAAAGCTATGGTTCCTTTTAAAGCTGGTCAAGCTCCATACGACATCGTATTTGGCTTTTCTAACTTTATAAATGACTGGAAAAGATATCTAGCACCAGTTCCAAAAAAATACATGAACTCAACAGAGATGAAAGACGTAACTAAATCTCACATCGGAGTTTCATCTTGGGACGGAACTATGTACCAATATCCAGTTGATGGCGACAGACATTATCTAAAATACAGAAAAGACGTAATAGATAATCCTGAAATGCAAAAAAAATATAAAGCAGATACTGGTAAAGAGTTAAGAGTTCCAAGAACGTGGAAAGAATATGGCGAAATGGCCAAATACTTTAACGGTTGGGATTGGGATGGAGATGGAGAAAAAGAATACGGTTCAGCTGAAGTAATGAAAAAAGATGACTTAATGTTCGCAGCTTTTTTCAGCAGATCAGTAGCGTATGCTAAAAATCCAAGAACTCCAGGTGGTTTCTTTTTTGATTTAGATACTATGAAACCAAACATTAACAACCCAGGATTTGTTGAAGCTCTAGGTGATTGGGTAGAGGCTACTAAGTATGTTCCTCCAGGAGGAATTAACTTTGGACTAGGTGATGAAATTGGATCATTTGGTGGTGGTCAAACTTTATTTAGTTTTTCATGGGATGATGCTTTCATCGCAGCAATGCAAGATGATAGCCCTATTAAAAACAAAGTAGGTGCGGCTCCTCTTCCAGGCGCAGACAGAGTTTGGAACAGAACATCTAATAGCTGGGAAAATCAATACAACCAAGCTCCTTACATTGTATGGGGTTGGGCAGTTGGTGTTGCTAAGAAAAGTAAAGTTAAAGACATGGCGTTTGATTACCTATGTTTCTTTTCTAACGGAGCAAACCACCAAGCTGATTTAGCTATTGGTAACTTCGGTGTTAATCCATTTAAAAACTCTGATTTCGATCCAAATATTTATATAAATACTATGGGTTGGGATGCAGATATTGCTAACAGTTACACTAAAACACTTTTAGATATGGAAAAAAGTAAAAACAGAGTTTTCCCTCTAAGAGTTCCTGGTGTATTTGAGTTCACTAGTGCAGTTGCAACTGGTACTTCAAAAGCGCTGGCTGGGCAATTATCTCCACAAGCAGCATTAGACGAAGTTGCTAAAGAGTGGGAAGCAATTGTCAAAAGGGTAGGTAAAAAAGCAGTTCAAGATGCCTACGCTGTTGGTGTAAAAATGGAAGACAACAAGTTATAAAAATAACTTTAATAAAATAATAATGTGACCGCTTTTTCTAGCGGTCACATACTATTAAACAAAATTTCAAATACATGAACTTTAAACAAAAGTACGTTTTTTTATTTCCAGGTTTATTTGTTCTTATAGGCATTTTAATTTTTCCAATTATCTTTGTAGTCAGATTAAGTTTATCCGGATGGAATAGTTACAATGGATTAAATTTCATTGGTTTAGAAAATTACATCAGACTGTTTACAGATGATCCCAGATTTTGGGAGTCTTTCTTTAGATTAAGCTTTCTCTCTGTTACAACTGTAATCCTCCAATACGTAATAGGTTTTGCACTAGCACATATGGTTTGGAAAGATATTAAATTTCAAAGATTTTTTAGAGTACTATTTTTAATACCAATGATGACTACACCAGTAATCATGACAGTTATTTGGAGAACTTTCTTTCACGAGTCTTTAGGTCCTGTAAATGATATATTGTCAAATTTTGGGATGTCTCCTAAATGGCTAACAGACCCAGTTCTTGCAAAAGTTACTGTTATTATTGTTGAAGTATGGCAATGGACACCATTCATGTTTTTATTACTATTGGCGGGCCTTTTATCGCTTCCAAAAGAACCCTTTTTGGCAGCTGCGATCGACGGAGCAAGTCCAGTAAGAAAGTTTTTATATGTAACATTTCCATTAATGGCGCCGATTTCAATAGGTGCAATTATCATTAGGTTGATTGAAGCTTCAAAAATTATGGACACAGTTTATGTTTTGACTTCTGGTGGGCCAGGGACTTCAACTGAAACCTCGAGTTTTTATATCTTTATTAAAGGACTTCGAGAATTTCAAATGGGTTATGCAGCCTCAATGTCATTCACATATTTAATAATAATGATCATAAGCTTAACAGTGATAGCAAAAGTTTTAACTAAATTAATGCTCAAGGATTAGGGATGGGAAAATTATACAAATTTTTAAAATATTTTTTCATAACATTTTGGGCGGTTTTTGTTGTAGCTCCTTTTCTTTGGGCCCTTACAACTTCTTTTAAGGACTTTAATTCAGTAAATGGTGGTGCAACTTACATTCCATGGGTAGATTTTGAACCAAAGTTAGAAGGTTGGAGAGTTTTAATTAAATCTCCTGCAAATGGGGGCGTTGATATTATTGAACCTTATTTTAATAGTTTATTTGTAACATGTACAGCTAGCTTGATCAGCATAGTCCTAGGAACTTTATCTGCATATGCTCTTTCAAGATTTACATTTAAGGCAGGCTTTGTAAAAAATAATGACATTACATTCTTTTTTATTTCGCAAAGAATTATGCCACCAATTGTTTTATCAATTCCTTTCTTTTTATTTTTAGGGGCAATCAATTTGTTAGATAGTTTAATTGGATTAATAGTTGTTTATATTGTTTTATTAATGCCAATTGCAGTTTGGATAATGGTTGATTTTTTTAATAAAGTTCCGCGAGAGATTGATGAAACAGCATTAATTGATGGATGTAATCCTTACCAAGCATTTTTTAAAGTTGTATTGCCTAATTCAATACCAGGATTAATTGTAGCTGGTATGTTTTGTATTATATTTGGCTGGATTGATTTTTTCTTTGCTTTCATTTTAACTTTCACTGAAGTTCAACTTTTACCAGTTAAAATTGTAGCTTTAAATTCATCTATTACTCCATGGTGGAGTTTATCTGCTTCAGCTTTGGTTTCGGTTGCACCATTAATCATTGTTGCGTTTATTGTTGAAAGATATTTATCAAAAGGAAACTTGTCAGGAGCAATAAAATAATGAATTTAGTTGCAGAAAACTTATCTTATAAACCAGATGAACAGTTTCATCTCAATGAGGTGTCTTTTAATTTTGAAAAAGGAAATATTTACACAATTCTAGGAAGAACATTGTCCGGAAAAACAACGTTACTAAAAACTATTGCTGGATTACTAACACCTGATACAGGCGCAATGCAGTTTGAGGACAAAGATTTTTTAAAAGTTCCAGTTTGGGAGAGAAATATTGCAATGGTTTATCAGCAATTTATAAATTATCCTCACCTTAATGTATTTGAGAACGTTGCTTTCCCTCTTAAACAAAGAAAAGTAGACGATCAGTTGATAAGTGATGAAGTTACAAAATCTCTTAAATCTGTAGGGCTAGAGGGCTATGAAACTAGAAAAATCCAAGAATTATCTGGTGGTCAGCAACAGAGAGTGTCCTTAGCAAGATCTTTAGTTAAAAATGCTAAAATTTTATTGTTAGATGAGCCCTTGGTTAATTTAGACTACAAACTAAGAGAACAATTGAGAGAAGAGTTTAAGAATATATTTTCTCAAGGATTATCAGAGAACAGCATTGTTGTATTTTCAACTACAGATCCAAGAGAAGCAATGGAGATAAATGGTGAAGTTATTGTTCTTGATGAGGGAAAAGTGCTTCAAGTTGGGCCAGCTAAAGAAATTTTTGAAAATCCTAAAACCTTAAAAGTTGCAGAAATTTCTAATGATCCACCTATGAATATTCTTAAGGCATCTATTGAAACAAATAAAATAAAATTTGAAGAAATTGAAGTTGAACTACCTAATCACTTATCTAATTTAAAAGAAAAAAACTTTAATTTAGGTATTAGAGCATCTGACATAAAATTAAGTGATAGTGGTTTTGAATTTGAAGTAGAGCTTGCAGAAATTAGTGGCTCTGAAACATTGCTTCATCTTAAAAGAGGTAATTCTAGAATTATTGTATCCATAGAGGAAGTTTTGAATTTTAATATTCACGACAAGGTAAAAATTAGTTTCAATATTAGTAAAATTTATGCATTCAATGAAAATGGAGTTTTATCCTCTTCTCCTTTTGGAGGTTCTTATGTCTAAAATAGATTTAAATAATATTTCCCACACATATAATCCTAATGATCCAGAACCTACTTATGCATTAAATCCTTTTTCAATGACTTGGGAAAATGGGAAAAGATATGCAATATTAGGACCCTCAGGATGTGGAAAAACTACAATGTTAAATATTGTATCAGGACTAGTAAAACCCTCTGCAGGAAGTATTTTATTTGATGATAAAGATGTTACAGATCTTAAAACTGAGGATAGAAATATTGCTCAAGTTTTTCAGTTTCCAGTTATTTATAATACCATGACAGTCTTTGAAAATTTAGCATTTCCTTTACTATGTAGAGATTTTGAAAAAGAAAAAATTAATGAAAGAGTCAATTCAGTTGCAGAAACTTTAAATTTACAATCTTTTCTTAAATTTCCTGCTAGAAAACTTACTGCAGATCAAAAACAATTAATTTCACTTGGACGAGGTTTAGTAAGAGAAGATGTTGCTGCAGTTCTAATGGACGAACCATTAACAGTTATTGATCCTGATTTGAAATTTAGACTAAGAAGAAAGCTTAAAGAGATAAATGAAGAATTTAAAACTACCCTAGTTTATGTCACGCATGATCAAAACGAGGCGATGACTTTTGCTGATAATATTATTGTTATGAGTGATGGCGAGGTTGTTCAGGCAGGAACTCCTAAAGAATTATTTGAGAGACCAAACACTACATTTGTTGGATATTTTATTGGTTCACCGGCAATGAATTTATTCGAAACAGAAGCATCATCGAATGATTGTGTTAAAATCAATGGAACTTTGATTAAAACAAACACTAATTTGTCAAAACTTAAAGATAAAAAAATTAAGTTAGGTATTAGATCTGAGTTTATTAATTTAGCTGAGGACCAGAAAGATAATTTGCTATCTGTTAAAGTTGATAAGGTAGAAGACCTTGGAAATTATAAGCTATTAACCGCTAAAATGGGTGAACTTACAATAAAATCAAAAATTAACAGAGAAACAGAGGTTCCTTCTAGTGATGTGAAATTACATATACCAGCTGATAAATGCTGTGTTTATGAGAATGAAATTCTTATTTAAATTAATAATTCTACTATAGATTGTATATTTTTTGTTAAGTGTCAATCCGCGCGTGTTTTTAGAAAGACTCTATTCTAATTCTATGTTTAATTACGATCGTTAATTAACAAGAGGAGAGAACAAAATGATTAAAAATAAAAAATCATTGAAAGGTGCTAAGACGCCTTCAAGACGTAAGTTCTTCAAAGCAGCAGCAGCGACTGGTGCAGCAGCAGCGACAGCTGTGGCTATGCCTAATGTAGCTTTTGGTGCTCCATTAACTCTAAAGATGCAAGCAGCTTGGCCTTCAGGCGCAAACATCTTTTTTGAAATGGCAGGAGACTATGCGAAAATGGTTAGTGACATGTCTGGAGGAGAATTAAAAATTGATCTTCAGCCTGTTGGTGCCGTTGTAAAAACTTCAGAAATTGGACAAGCAGTTAGTTCAGGAGTAGTAGATATGGGTCACTGGGTGACTGCATACTGGTACGGAAAAAATGCTGCAGCTTCACTTTTTGGAACTGGTCCTTCATACGGAATGTCATCTCAAGAAGTTATGGGATGGATGGAGTATGGTGGAGGAAGAGCATTATACGAAGAAGCAGTAAAAAGTGTAGGTTTTAATTACACTGGTTTCTTCCATATGCCTATGCCAGCTCAACCATTTGGTTGGTTCAAAAAGAACGTAACAAAAGTATCTGATGTTAAAGGTATGAAGTATAGAACAGTTGGTCTTGCGACTAACGTTTTAACTGCTATGGGAATGGTCGTAAGACAATTACCAGGTGGTGAGATTCAGCCAGCTATGAAAACTGGTTTGATTGATGCTGCAGAGTTTAACAACCCAACATCAGACTCACAGTTCGGAATGCAAGACGTCTCTAAACATTACCACTTAGGAAGTTTCCACCAATCTCAGGAAATGTTTGAAATTCCTATGAATACAAAGAGACTAAACAGCCTTGCGCCTAAACATCAAGCTATCTTGAAGAATGCTGCTTATGCTGCAAACTCAGATAACTACTTCAAAGCTTTAGTTAGATATTCTGCTGACTTAGCTAAATTGATGAACGAGCATAAGGTAAATGTTTACCAAACATCTGATGCTATCTTAGCCGAGCAATTAAAAGGTTGGGATAAAATCGTTGCTGAGTTTTCTGGTAAGGACGCTTTCTTTAAGAAAGTAGTAGACTCACAAAAAGCATACGCTAAGAGAACAATGAAGTATCTGTTGATGAATCAACCGAACTACAAATTAGCTTATGAAAATGAGTTTGGTCCAATTGCAAAAGTTAAAATTTAATTAACTTTTATCAAATTTAAAAAGAGGGGGTTTAAAAAACCCCCTTTTTTTTTAGTTAAATTTAATATAATTGTTGACGATGGAATCATTCATTAAATTTGCCGACACATTAAGTACCTCAATGGGTAAAGCTTTTTCATGGTGTATCGTAATTTTAATGGGGGGTACTGTCTACGAGGTCATCATGGCTTACGCTTTTAATAAGCCAACCTTATGGAATTTTGATTTTAGTATGCAGATGTATGGTGCAATACTGATGATGTCAGGAGCTTATTGTTTAGCTACAGAAGCTCATGTAAGAGGAGATGTAATTTACAGATTATTTAAACAAAGAACTCAGGCTTGGATAGATTTAGTTCTATACTTTATATTCTTTTTTCCTGGAGTAATTGCTTTAGCTTTTTATGGCTATGAATATGCAGCATTGGCATGGAAAATTAAAGAAACTAGCTGGAGTAGTCCAGCCCAAATACAAATTTACATGGTAAAATCAATGATACCTTGTGCTGGTGTTCTTTTAATTATTCAAGGGGTTAGTGAAGTTTTCAGATCAGTAATTTGTATAAGAACCGGTCACTGGCCATCAAGAATGGTTGTTGCAGAAGAAACAGAGCAGGTACTAATGAGACAATCAAAAGCGGAGGAACAAAAAGATGTTGTTTAGTTTAACAAATCCAGAAGTTGCCATTTTAATGATGGGAATTTTTCTTTTTGCAGTTCTTTTAGGTTTTCCAATTGCATTTACTTTAATGGCAATGGGAATTGGTTTTGGTTATTACGCTTATTACGATGCGACCATGATGGAGCATATTTTTGATAACAGAATATTCCAACTCTTTGTTCAAAATACTTATACGGTAATGGATAACAATGTACTTACCGCAGTACCTTTATTTTTATTCATGGGTTATTTAGTTGAGAGAGCTGGGATAGTAGCAAAATTATTTTTTGCAATCAGACTAGCTGCACATAGATTACCTGCATCAATGGCAGTAGCCGCCTTAATTACTTGCACACTATTTTCGACAGCGACAGGAATTATTGGTGCAGTTGTTACTTTAATGGGATTATTAGCTTGGCCTGCAATGGTTAAAGCAGGGTATGATAAAAAATTTGCATCAGGGATTATTTGTTCAGGTGGATGCTTAGGTATTTTAATTCCTCCAAGTATAATGTTAATTGTTTATTCAGTAATTGCACAATTATCCCCTTTAAGACTTTTTGCAGCTGCTATTTTCCCAGGATTATTATTGGCAAGTTTATATATTGGATATGCAGTTTTTAGAGCTTGGCTGAATCCATCTATAGCTCCTAGACCACCTGCTGAGGATATACCTCCAAGAGCTGAAATTTTAAAAGAAGTGTTGGTTTCTTTTGTACCTTTATTTGGATTAATTATGCTAGTGCTTGGAACAATTTTGGCTGGTATAGCTACACCTGCAGAAGCTGCTGCTGCTGGAGCTTTTGGTGCACTAATTTTATCATGGTTTTATAAAACTCTTAAATGGCAAAACTTTAAAGAATCTGTATTTTTAACTGCAAAAACAACCGCGATGATTATGTGGTTATTTATTGGTTCTTGGACTTTTTCATCTGTATTTTCTTATTTAGGTGGTCATGAAGTTTTTGAGCATTTTTTCACATCTATAAATATTTCAACATGGCAATTTTTAGTAATTACTCAAATAATTATTTTTCTTTTAGGATGGCCATTAGAATGGACTGAAATTTTAATTATTTTTGTTCCTATATTTTTACCACTACTAGAAATTTTTGGAGTTAATCCATATTTCTTTGCAATGTTAATAGCTTTAAATTTACAAACTTCATTTTTAACTCCCCCCATGGCCATGTCCGCCTACTATCTAAAAGGAGTTCAAAAAACAAATGTAGAACTGATGGAAATATTCAGAGGAATAATGCCATTCTTAGGAATTGTTATTTTTGCAATGTTTTTAATGTACATGTTTCCAGCAATAGCTTTATGGTTACCAGAAACTTTATTTGCGCAATAAAATAAAATGATAGACATCCTTTCGTTAAAAGTTGAAGAACTTGTTTCGAAAATAAAAGACTCTCAATTAACATCAGTTGAAATTTGTAAGAAATACATAGAGAGAGTAAATGAATTTGAAAAAGGGGTTAAGGCGTGGGCACATCTTAATAAAAAACTTTTACTAG
This sequence comes from uncultured Pelagibacteraceae bacterium, assembly GCA_902520645.1. Classification (GTDB taxonomy): domain Bacteria; phylum Pseudomonadota; class Alphaproteobacteria; order Pelagibacterales; family Pelagibacteraceae; genus Pelagibacter. The sequence continues at coordinate 9,356 of CABYOP010000007.1, forward strand.
AAAAAGCTGCTGAAGCAGATGAGCATAGAAGATCTGGAAAACCAACAGGACCACTTCATGGAATACCAGTAGCTGTAAAAGATATTGTAGGCACTCTTGATATGCCGACTGAGTGTGGGACTGTAATTAGAAAAGGAAAATCTTATTCGCAGAATGCTGAAATAGTTGATCTATTACTTTCTGCAGGGGCAATAGTAATGGGCAAAACAGCAACATCAGAGTTAGCTTATCTTGGGCCATCTAAAACTACAAATCCTCATGATTATACAAGAACACCAGGAGGATCATCTAGTGGATCTGCAGCCTCAGTAGCCTCTTTTATGGCTCCATTATCTATTGGTTCTCAAACTGGTGGATCTGTTATTAGACCCGCTTCATATTGTGGTGTAGTTGGATACAAACCTACTTATGGATTAATTTCCAGAAATGGTGTTCTTAAAACATCTGAAAAATTAGATCACATAGGTGTATTTGGAAGATCAGTTGAAGATGTAGCACTTCTTGCGAAAGTTTTAATTAAGAAAGATAACTACGATAGTGCAACCGTACACTATTCAACGGAAAACATGTTGGATGAAGTAAAAAAAGGGCCTTTATTTGAACCAAAATTTATTTTTTATAAAACTGAACATTGGAAAATCATTGAAAAAAAATCGAGGGAAGCATTTGAATATTTTATAAAATCATTCAAAAATAATATTGAGGTGTTTGATACGCCCTCTTATTTTAAAGATATTCACAAGTATCATCAGATAATTCATGAGACGGATTTAGCAAACAATTTTGCTCTTTATTACAAAAACTATAAAAAAAAATTATCTAAATACATGCAAGATGCGATTGCAAAAGGTAACAAACATTCTGCAAAAGAATATGCTGAAGCAATTGATTTTATGAAAAGAAGTTATGAGTCATACCAGGAAGTTTTTGAGGATTATCATGGAGTGTTATCGCCATCAAGTCCAGGGGTTGCCCCCAAAGGATTAAAAAGTACTGGAACTGCTGAATTTAACAAAGTCTGGTCGTATTTGGGAACACCATGTATTTCTCTTCCTGTTCTTCAAGGAGAAGGCAATTTACCTTTAGGAGTTCAGTTAATAGGTGCAAGATTTGATGATCATAGATTTTTAGGTATTGCTAATTGGCTTGAAAAGGAATGTAATAAATAAAATGAATAAATTTACAACATTTCTGGGAACATTGCTGGCAGCAGCATTTCTAATCGGTCTTGCAACTACATTAACAAGATCAACAATGATTGGTTTTTTTGACGTACTACCTGTTTATATCTTAATGGCCATAGCAATTTTTATGATGGTCTACGAAGCCTTTTTCGACAAGAAATAATTTTTTAAATATTAAATTGTCTAAACAAAAAACAAATTTTTTAGCATTTTCATTACTTTTTATTCAACCAATTTTTATGTCTTCTAATCTAATAGTTGCTAGAGGTGGTATTGATTTTGTTCCTCCGATTTCTTTAGCGTTTTGGAGATGGACGTTTGTTTTTATAATTCTTTTACCTTTTACATATTTATCACTTAAAAAAAATTATTCTATAATCAAAAAAGAATATAAAAAATTATTTTTCTTAGGCGCTATGGGATGTGGCGTGTGTGGTGCTTTTCCATTTTTAGCTGGAGCAACAACAACTGTTACTAATATGGCAATTATTTATACTTCATCACCAATTTTTATAATTATGATTTCAGCAATATTTTTTCAAGAAAAAATAAATTTTCTAAAAATAATTGGATTAATTTCTTGTTTAATTGGTGTTTTTGCAATTATCATAAAAGGTGATTTAAACTTGTTAATAAATTTAAAGTTTACAATCGGTGATCTATGGATGCTTGCAGCAGCTGTAGGTTGGGCATTATATTCAATCTATCTTTTCTATTGGAAATCTGAATTATCAATTTTTCAAAGATTTACTCTAGTTTCTTTTTTTGGCGCACTTAGTTTATTACCTTTTTATATTGCTGAAGAGTTTCTTGTAGCTAGAACTGTTTTTAACGAAGAATTTTATATGTGGGTATTATTTGCAGCTATATCCCCAGGGATAATTGCATTTACGTTATACACTCAAGCTCAAAAAAGCCTAGGAGCTTCTTTAACTGGTTTTACGCTTTACGTTTTTACAATTTATGGGGCAATTTATGGGTATTTTTTATTTGATGAAAATCTTGAATCGTTTCATTATGTAGGTACAGCTCTGGTATTCTTGGGAGTTTATCTAGCTAAAAAAAATTATGAGACTAAAACGTAGGAATTTTTTCTTGGAAATTATAATTGGGATTATAACTATTTATCTTTTAATATTAATTTTGCTTTTTATTTTTCAGCGAAATCTAATGTATCATCCAGATGAAAATAATTATTTTGGGGATAAGCTAGAAGTAGAAATAGAAAAGGTTAATATTAAAACAAGTGATAACATTAATCTTGTGGGCTGGTTTCATAACAAGAGTTTAGATAATTATAAAACTATACTTTACTTTCATGGAAATGCAGGAAAACTAGAAAATAGAATATACAAATTAAATCATTTTAAAGATTTAGATGTAAATTTTTTAATCATAGCTTGGAGGGGTTTTAGTGGCAATGAGGGAAAACCCACAGAAAATAAACTTTATATTGATGGAAATAGTGCAATTGATTGGCTTAAAAAAAAGGGTGTAGTTGAAAAAGATATAATTATTTATGGTGAATCGCTTGGTACCGGGATAGCAACAGAGATAGCTCAAAATAAAAATTTTGCTGGATTAATTTTGGAGACACCTTTTACCTCCATGGTGGAAGCTGCAAAAAATTTTTATCCCTACATACCTGTGGGACTTCTTTTAAAAGATAAATACAAAAACAAAGAAAAAATTAAAAATATTAATATTCCTGTTTTGGTCATGCATGGTGAAGCTGATCAAATAGTTCCTTTCTGGATGGGAAAAAAAATATTTGATTTAGCAAATAACCCAAAATATTCATATTTCACAGAATATGATGACCACATGATGGAGTACGATTCCAAGCTAGTTTCTGAGCTAAATAACTTTTTAAAAGGATTAAATTAAGCCACATTCTAAACAAATATAATTCAAACTTTTTTTTTAATAATTAAGGATGAAAAAATTATATTTATTTATTTTTATATTACTTTCATTCGAAACCTTTAGTTCTGCTAATGAAAATTTATCTCCAGTTGATAATTTATTTCATATTGATCAAATGAATTCCCACAATGAAAACTTTGCTTTATATTTTAAAACACGTGAAAAGGCTATTTTGGCTAATGGAGAAGATAGTAATTATATAAATGATTATCCTAAAGATCTTTATATTTATAATTATAAAACTAAAAGTTCTTTACCTTTGATATCTCACGAATGGTTTCCAAGAAAAGCTAAATATTTTTTACAAGAATATGATTTTCCAGTTTTTCCAGATGATTTTGCTTATTATTTATTAAAAGATAATAAAACACTTGTTATGATTAGTGCTGTTAAAAGTTTAAGAGCAAACTTTAAATTTGATATTATAGAAAAGAAATTAGAAATTTATCCAATTAATGGAAAATTTGATTTTATTATTTCTTCAATTGCAAAAGGCTGTGATCATTATGATTTTAAGGATAATTATAAATGTAGTTTTTACAAACCTTTAATCTCAAGTACCTTAATTAATTAATTTGTGTAAATGCTTCGGCAAACTTTTCTGCCTCAAAAATCTGTAAATCATCTTCTTTTTCTCCCAAACCAAGAGCAATAATTGGTAGCTTATATTTTTTAGCAACTGCTAAAAGAATGCCACCTTTCGCCGTTCCATCTAATTTTGTCATTATTAGTCCTGTAATAGGAATAATTTTATTAAATTCTTCAACTTGATTAATCACATTTTGTCCAGAGGTAGCGTCTAAAACTAAAATTACATCGTGTGGAGCTTCAGAATCTATTTTTTTTGTTACGTTTGCAATTTTTTTGTATTCCTCCATTAAATTTTTTTTGTTTTGTAATCTTCCAGCAGTGTCTATCAAAACTTGATCGAATTGATTATTTACCGCTTCTTCTATTGCTTTATATGCCACTGAAGCTGGATCAGCTCCTTGTGATGATTTAGTAATTGAAACATCTACCTTTTTTGACCAATTTTCTAATTGTTCAATTGCTGCTGCTCTAAATGTATCTGATGCAGCAAGCATTACTTTGTTTCCATTACCTTTAAATATTTTGCTAATTTTTCCTATGGTGGTTGTTTTACCAACTCCATTAACACCAGAAATGAGTATTGCGTTAAGTTTTTGTTTTTTTTTAAAAAATTCAAAATTTTCTAAAGGTTTCATTAATTCAATTATATAATTTTTTAAAATAGTATTTATCTCATCTGCTGTATCTTTGTTTGGATTAATTTTAGTTTGGGAAACAATTTCTCTAATTTCCGATGCAGCAGCAATCCCAACATCTGATTGAATCAAATAATCTTCAATTTTATCTAATGTTTTGTCATCTATTTCCTTTTTAATGACAATATTTTTTAACCCTGAACTAAATGCTGATGCACTTTTCTTAAAACCAGATTTAAATTTATCAAAAATTCCCATTAAATTTTTATATTAATTTCTTTAATATCAGAAACGGGTCCTTTCATGTGAATACTATTATTTTCATCAATAAATATTGACAACTTACCAGTAGAAAACTCTATATCCACCTTGTTACCTGAAAGTTCATTTCTTATTGCAGCAAAAGCAGTAGCGCAAGCTGCTGTACCACAAGCTTTAGTAAGACCTGCCCCTCTTTCCCATACTTTAACTTTAATTAATTCCTTATTAATGACTGTTGCTAAAGTGACATTGCATTTTTCTGGAAACAAAGGATGGTTTTCAATTTCTGGTCCAATTTTTTTTATTTCAAAATTTTCGTTATTATCAACAAAAAAAATGACATGAGGGTTCCCAACATTTACTGCTGTACCACCAGTATGATTATTATTATTTAGATCAGTTATTTTTATATTAAGGTTATTGGTATCCAATTGTTCAGAAAGTGGAATTTCATTCCACTCTGTTCTACCTTTCCCAATCTCCGTAGAAACTAGTTTTTCACCCAATATCTCAGATTTTAAATCTCCAGATTGTGTAGTTAAGGTAACTAATGATTTATTGTTTTCTTTAGATAACAAGTCTGCAACGCATCTTGTTCCATTTCCACATGCTCCAGAGGTTCCACCATCAGAATTGTAAAATTCTAGAGATGCATCAGATCTATCATTTTTATTTATTAATATTAATTGATCACAACCTATAAATTCTCTATCGCAAATTTTAATAATTTGCTCTTTGCTCAAATTAGTAATTTTTTGCCTATTATCTATAATGACAAAATCATTACCTAAACCATCCATTTTAAACGCTTTGATATCCATATATAGATATTTAACTTATTTATTGACTTTTTGAACCTCTATTATAGGTTGTTGCCGTTTCCGCAAAAACATTAACTTTGCGGTGTCTTTGGAAACAAAGAGATCGACACTAGTCAGCGAGGCTTCGCCCACTAGTGCGATTACTGCTGTTTAAAAATATGTTTGAAAATTTAACAAATAAATTTGAAGAAATCTTTTCTTCTTTAAAAAAATCACCTTCACTTGATGAAGCTCAAGTTGATGAAGGTTTAAGAGGAATTAGACAAGCTCTTTTAGAAGCCGATGTATCTTTAGAGGTTGCTAAAGATTTTATTGAAAAAGTTAAGCCAAAAGCTCTAGGCCAAGAGATTATAAGATCAACTTCACCAGGGGATATGGTTGTCAAAATTGTCTACGACGAACTTGTAAGTTTGTTGGGAGAGGCTAACAGCGATATAAATCTTAATGCGGTACCACCTGTCCCAATGATGTTGGTTGGACTTCAGGGTTCAGGTAAAACAACAACAACAGCAAAACTTGCTAAATATTTAGAGAGTAACAAAAAGAAAAAAGTAATGATGGTGAGTTTAGATATTTATAGACCAGCAGCTCAAGAGCAACTTAGATCTTTAGGGGAACAGAATAATATTTTAACCCTACCAATTGTGGAAGGGCAGCAACCAGCAGATATTTGTAGAAGAGCAATTGGTGCTGCTAATTTGAATGGTGCTGAAATAATTCTTTTTGATACTGCTGGAAGAACTCAAATTGACTTGCAGATGATGAGTGAGATTAAACAAATTGAAGGTGTAATTAATCCAACAGAAACATTCTTAGTAGCAGACTCTTTAACAGGTCAAGTTGCAGCATCAGTTGCAAAGGAGTTTAAAAACACAGTTAATCTATCAGGAATTATTTTAACTAGAGCTGATGGCGATGCAAGAGGTGGTGCTGCGGTCAGTATGAAATATGTTTCAAATGTACCTATTAAATTTTTAGGAATAGGGGAAAAAGTTGATAATCTTGAAGTATTTCATCCAGACAGAATAGCTAACAGAATTCTTGGGATGGGAGATATAGTTTCTCTTGTTGAAAAAGCTGCTCAAGATCTTGGTGAAGAAAATATAAAAAAGGCTGAAGAAAATTTAAAAAAAGGTCAGTTTTCAATGCAAGATTATTTGGCCCAACTAAGACAAATGAAAAAAATGGGAGGCATCGAAGGAATAATGTCATTTATGCCAGGAGTTTCAAAAATTAAATCTCAAATGGACTCAGCTGGAATTGATGAAAGTATTATTACTACAAATGAAGCTATCATTTTGTCTATGACAAAAAAAGAGAGAGAGAACCCAAAAATAATTGATGGTTCTAGAAAAAAAAGAATTGCTAATGGTTCTGGCACGAATCCAGCCACTATCAATAAATTGTTAAAACAATTTAAAATGATGTCTGAAATGATGAAAAAGATGTCTAAAGGAAATATGAAAGGTATGTCTGATAAAGGAATACCACCAGAGCTATTTAACCAATTAAAATAATAAAAGGAGAAGATATGTTAAAACTAAGATTATCAAGGGGAGGAACAAAAAAACGTCCAGTATATAAAGTCGTTGTAGCTGATAGTCGTTTTGCGAGAGACGGAAGATTTATTGAGAAGGTGGGATTTTTTAATCCTCTTTTACCCAAAGATAAAAAAGAAAGAGTAGGTCTTGAGGCTGAAAGAATTAAATATTGGCTTGGCCAAGGAGCTAAACCAACAACAAGAGTTGCAAGGATATTGGGAGAAAATGAGTTAATGCCAATGCCTGTAAATGGTAATAACCCTAATAAAGCTATTCCAAAAAAAGAAAGAAATAAAAAAGAGGAAGATAAAACTGAAGCTCCTAAAGCAGACGCAGCACCAGCAGCAGAAGCTCCAAAGGAAGAAGCTCCTAAAGCAGACGCAGCACCAGCAGCAGAAGCTCCAAAGGAAGAAAAAAAATAGTTTAAAAATTATTTATGTGGCAAGCTCAAGTGTTTACACTTTATCCAGAAGTTTTTCCTGGTCCTTTGTCAAAAGGATTATATGGAAAAGCTATGTCTAAAAAGTTATGGGATTTAAAAGTTGTTAACATAAGAGATGCGGCTGAAGATAAACACAAAACTGTTGATGACACACCTTATGGAGGCGGATCAGGAATGTTACTAAAAGCAGATGTCCTTGCCAAATCATTAGATCAAAACAGAATTGAAGGTAAAATATTATATTTGTCTCCAAAAGGAAAAAAATTTGATCAAAGCTATGCAAAAAAATTGGCAACTGCAAAATCCTTATCACTTATTTGTGGTCATTTTGAAGGAGTTGACGAGAGAGTATTATCTACAAGAAATATAGAAGAAGTCAGTATAGGAGACTATGTTTTGTCTGGAGGCGAAACAGCTGCATATGTTGTTATTGATAGTGTACTCAGGCTATTACCAGGGGTATTAGGAAATGATAATTCTAAGATCGAAGAAACTTTTGAAAATGGTCTATTAGAGTATCCGCAGTATACAAAACCTCAAATTTGGGAGGAAAAATCAGTACCAGATGTACTATTATCAGGTGATCATAGTAAAATTAAAGACTGGCGTTTATCTCAATCTGAGGCTATAACACGCGACCGAAGACCAGATTTGTGGGAAAAATATAAGAAAAACTAATTTAATTATTGCTTACATGAAAACTATTGAAGAAATAAACCAATATAACGTCAAGAAAATTCTTTCTGAGAAAAAAATTCCAGATTTTTATCCAGGTGATGTTGTTAAGGTTGGTGTAAGAATTACTGAAGGTAAAAAAGACAGAATCCAATATTTTGAAGGTGTCTGTATTGCTAAAAAAAGTAGAGATTTAAACTCCTCTTTTACAGTAAGAAAGATTTCTTTCGGAGAAGGAGTTGAAAGAACTTTTCCCTTATATGGAACATTAATAGATTCAATTAAAGTTATAAGATCAGGTAAAGTTAGAAGAGCGAAACTATATTATTTAAGAGATAGAACTGGTAAATCAGCAAGAATAGCAGAAAAAATAAGAAAAAAAATTGGTATTGATGTTGATGTTAAGCCAGAAACAGTAACAGAAGAAAACGTTGCTCCCGCAGTAGAGGCACCAAAAGAGGAGGCCACTAAAATAGAACCAGTACAAGACGATACTGTTAAAGCTGACGAGGCACCAAAAGAAGAGGCTTCTAAGGAAGATCAAAAACTAGAAAGCCCTTCAGAAAAAAAATAATTTTTTTTTCAATGTCCAAAACTCTTTACGATAAAATATGGAATGATCACTTAGTTGATCAACAAGATGATGGAACAGCCCTTCTTTTTGTTGATAGACATTTAGTTCATGAGGTGACAAGTCCACAAGCATTTGAAGGATTAAGAAATTCAAATAGGAAAGTAAGACATCCTCATTTAACACTAGCAGTTGCAGATCATAATGTTCCAACTACGGATAGGACTAAAGGAATAGCTGATCAAGAATCTAAAATACAAGTAGATACTTTAGATGCAAATTGTAAAGAATTTGGTGTCCAACTTTTTGGAATGGATGACAGAAGACAAGGTATTGTACACATCATAGGTCCAGAACAGGGATTTACTCAACCAGGTACGGTTATTGTATGTGGAGATAGTCATACAGCAACGCATGGAGCCTTTGGAGCTTTAGCATTTGGGATTGGAACATCAGAAGTTGAACACGTTTTAGCAACACAAACACTAGTTCAAAAGAAAGCAAAAAATTTTAGAATAAATGTTAATGGTAAACTTCCGTTAGGAGTCACCTCAAAAGACGTAATTCTTCAGATAATTGGAAAAATTGGTACAGCTGGTGGAACAGGTTGTGTAATTGAATATGCAGGAGATTTAATAAGATCATTGAGTGTTGAGCAAAGAATGACGATCTGCAATATGACAATTGAAGGTGGAGCAAGAGCAGGATTGATTGCTCCAGACGAAAAAATATTTGAGTATTTAAAAGGTAAACCTATGTCACCTAAGGGTGAAAATTGGGAAAAAGCTTTAAACTATTGGAATGGTCTTAAGACTGACAGAGAGGCAAATTTTGATAAAGAAATAAATTTAAATGCAGCAGAAATTTTGCCAATGATAACATGGGGAACTTCTCCACAAGATGTTATTACAATTGATGGAAAAGTTCCTAATCCACAAAGCGAGACAGATGAGGACAGAAAGAATTCAATTGAAAGATCACTGAAATATATGGGGCTAAAACCTGATATGTCAGCAACAGATATAAAGATTGATAAGGTTTTTATTGGAAGCTGCACAAATGGAAGAATTGAGGATTTAAGAGAGGCAGCTAAAATTTTAAAAGATAAAAAAATATCATCTCATGTTAATGCAATGGTAGTTCCAGGGTCTGGGTTAGTTAAAGAACAAGCTGAACAAGAGGGATTAGATAAGATTTTTATTAGTTCAGGATTTGAGTGGAGGGAGCCAGGCTGCTCTATGTGTTTAGCCATGAATGCCGATAAACTCAAGCCGGAGGAAAGATGTGCCTCTACTTCAAATAGAAATTTTGAAGGAAGACAAGGTAGAGGTGGCAGAACTCATTTAGTGAGCCCAGGTATGGCAGCTGCAGCGGCAATTTCAGGAAACCTTGACGATGTTAGAAAGTATCAAAATTAAATGCAAAAGTTTAATACATTAAAAAGTATTCCTGCATATTTACCAATAGTAAATATCGATACTGATATGATAATACCTAAGCAATTTTTAAAAACTATTAAAAGAACTGGACTTGGAAAAAACCTATTTTTTGAAATGAGATACGATGATCAAGGAAAAGAAATGAATAATTTTGTACTTAACAATGATCCATTCAATAAGTCAAAAATTTTAATTGCAGGCAAAAACTTTGGATGTGGCTCGTCAAGAGAACATGCTCCTTGGGCGCTACTAGATTTTGGAATTACTTGTGTAATCAGTTCAAGTTATGCAGATATTTTTTATAGCAATTGTTTTAAGAATGGTATTTTGCCAATTATTCTTGAGGAGGAAAAAATAAAAGAGCTTTCAGAATACGCAACCAGAAAGGAAGAAATTTCAGTTGATCTAAATGAACAAGTAATTGTTTACGGTAATAGCGAAATTAAGTTTGAAATTGATCCATTTAAAAAAAAGTGTTTACTTGAAGGTCTTGATGATATCGCTTTATCTTTAAAAAAATCAGACAAAATTAAAACATTTGAAAATAATTTAAAAAATCAAAAACCTTGGATTTTTAATGATTAAGGTAAAAAAAAGAAAAATTCTTTTATTACCTGGTGATGGTATTGGTCCAGAAGTAATAGGTGAAGTAAAAAAAATTATTAACTGGTTTAATGATAAAAAATCACTAGATTTTGAAGTAGACGAAGATCTTGCTGGTGGTTGTTCTTATGATAAACATGGAACTCCAATCACTGATGAAGTATTTTATAAAGCTTTAGAGAGCGAAGTTGTTATGTTAGGCGCGGTAGGTGGACCAAAATGGGATGAAGTAGAATTTTCTAAAAAACCAGAAAGAGCATTATTAAAATTAAGAAAAGAACTAAAACTATTTGCTAATTTACGACCGGCAATATGCTTTGAACAATTGGTAGGTGCTTCAACTTTAAAACCAGAAGTAGTGTCGGGTTTAGACATAATGATTGTTAGAGAGCTTACAGGTGGAATATATTTTGGGGAACCAAGAGGAATTAAACCAATTGAGAATGGAGAGAGAAAAGGAATAAATACTCATACATATACGACTAGTGAAATTGTAAGGGTGGCACGTATCGCATTTGACCTTGCAAGAAAAAGATCAAATAAAGTAACTTCTTGTGAAAAATCAAATGTTATGGAAGCCGGACAGTTATGGAAGGAAGAAGTACAAGAACTTCATGATAAAGAATTTAAAGATGTAGAATTAAGCCATATGCTTGCTGACAATTGTGCAATGCAATTATTAAGAAATCCTAAACAATTTGATGTAATTGTAACAGATAATTTATTTGGCGATATGCTTTCAGATCAAGCTTCAATGCTAACAGGTTCTTTAGGCCTTTTACCTTCAGCATCTTTGGGTGCAAAAAATAAAGATGGAGAAATGAGAGCCATGTACGAACCTATTCATGGTTCAGCGCCTGATATTGCTGGTAAATCGACAGCAAATCCTATTGCTTCTATTTTAAGTTTTGCTATGGCCCTAAGATATTCTTTAGACTTAGATAATGAGGCTGATGCATTAGAAAAAGCAGTACAGCAGGTATTAAATGATGGTTTAAGAACTAAAGATATTCTATCAGATGGAATGAAAGAGGTATCAACTTCAGCAATGGGTGATGCGATAATTTCAAAATTGCAATAAATCTATAATTATTCTAAACTTTTAAAATGCCAAGTTATACAGCTCCAGTAAAAGATATGATGTTTCTTTATGACAAGTTAAGAGACAATAAAAACTATAATGAATTAGAAAAATACAATGAAGTTAATTCTGATTTAGTAAAAGATATTTTAGAGGAAGCAGCTAAAATCAATCAAAATTTAATATTACCACTTGCAAAAATAGGAGATGAAAATCCTGCAGTATTAGAGAATGGAGTTGTTAGAACTCCCCCAGGTTATAAAGAGGCGTACCAAAAATATATAGAAGATGGATGGACATCATTATCTTGTGATCCAAAATATGGTGGTCAAGGGATGCCCAAAACTGTAAGCGCTTTTTTCGACGAAATGTTATCATCTGCAAGCTTATCATTTAAACTTTATAGTGAATTAAGTATTGGGGCTTATAATTGTATTAATCACCATGCCACAGATGAAATAAAGAATAAATACTTACCAAAAATGGTTGAGGGTAAATGGAGTGGCACAATGTGTTTAACTGAACCAGTTTGTGGAACTGATTTAGGACTTTTAAAAACTAAAGCTGAAAAACAAACTGATGGAACATATAAACTAAGTGGTCAAAAAATATTCATAACCTCTGGTGATCAGGATTTGACAGAAAATATTATTCATTTGGTAATTGCTAGAGCTACAGACTCTCCTGCTGGAACTAAAGGTATAAGTTTATTTTTAGTCCCTAAATTTATAGTTAATGAGGATGGAACTATTGGTCCTAGAAATGGAGTATCAACAGGATCTATTGAGAGTAAAATGGGAATAAAGGGTTCGGCTACCTGTGTTTTAAATTTTGATGATGCAACTGGTTATATGATTGGAGCTAAAGACAAGGGTTTAAGTGCGATGTTCACAATGATGAATTTAGAGAGAATAGTAGTTGGGATACAAGGTTTAGGCCTATCCGAAATTGCTTATCAGAACTCACTTGCATACGCAAAAGAGAGAAAACAAGGAAAAACAAATAATACCAAGTCAACTAATGGTGCAGATTTTATAATTGAACATGCTGATATAAGAAAATCTTTACTAAATATGAAATCAATAATTGAGGGAGAAAGAGCATTATGTTTTTGGTTATCTCAACAAACAGAGGTTAGCCTTTATCACCCTGATGAAAAAATAAAACAAGAAGCATCTGATTATGTTTCATTAATGACACCAGTAGTAAAATCATTATTTACTGATTTAGCTATGGAAATAACAAATGACGCAATGCAAATTCATGGTGGGTACGGGTATACAAAAGATCAAGGAATTGAGCAATTATATCGAGATAATCGTATTACTCCTATTTATGAGGGAACAAACTCAGTTCAGGCAGCTGATTTAGTATTTAGAAAATTATCGAATAAAAATGGAAATATAATTGCTAGATTCTTAGACATGGTTAAGTCTGAGTGTGAAAGTAAAAAAGGAAAAGTTGAAACTTTTTCAAGAGAATTAAATCATTACCTAGATATATTATCCAAGTTTACAGGCTGGATCAGTGATCAAAGTAAAATTGAAAAAGACGATGTAAGTGCAGCAGCAAATGATTATTTAAGAACACTTGGATATGTTTCAATTGCGTATTCTTGGATAAAAGTTTTAGAAGTTAGTTTTAGTGACTATGAGAAAAATAAAGATTTTTACTCTGATAAAATCAATACAGCCAAATTTTATTTTGAAAAAGTATTGCCTAGAGCAGAGTATCATTATAAATCTGCAATTTCTGGAAGCTCAAATATAATGAAATTTAATTTTATTTAGCAATGAGTCATTATGATACTAATTTGGACAAAAACCAAGCTAATCATGTTCCGTTAACTCCTTTAACATTTTTAAAAAGAGCGACAGAAATTTATCCAAACTATGAAGCGATAGTATATGAAGACAGAAATTATACTTGGAGTGAAGTTTACAAAAGAGCAGTAAAATTTGCCAGTGCATTGTCTAAAATTGGTATTAAAAAAGGTGATACTGTTTCATTCTTAGCATTTAATACACCTGAAATATTTGAAGCACACTACTCTGTTCCTATGACAGGAGCAGTTTTAAATACAATCAATATTAGATTAGATGCAAACACGATTACATATATTTTAAATCATAGTGATGCAAAAGTTTTAGTCGTTGATAGACAGTTACATATAGAAGTTAAAAAAGCTCTAAAAACCTTAGATAAAAAAATTACAATTATAGATATAAATGACAAATATGCTGACCAATCAAAGTGTGAAAAAATTGGTGAGCATGAATATGAAAATTTTTTAAATACTGGGGATGAAAATTATGACTGGCAAATGCCCGACGATGAGTGGGAGTCTATTTCTTTAAGTTATACTTCAGGCACAACTGGAAATCCAAAAGGTGTAGTGTATCACCACAGAGGTGCTTATTTAATGTCTACAGGAAGTTCTGTTGCATGGAATATGCCTAACCGACTAAATTTCTTAACAATTGTACCAATGTTTCATTGTAATGGTTGGTGTTACCCATGGACGATCCCGATGTTGAATGGAAGGACTATTTGTTTGAGAAATATAGATATTAAAAAAATATTTGAACTAATTGATAAATACGATGTAACGCATTTTGGTGGAGCACCTATTGTTTTAAACATGATTACTGGTGCCCCAGAAGCCGATAGAAAAAAATTAAAAAATAAAGTTTATGTTTTAACTGCTGGAGCACCTCCTCCTAGTATAATCTTTAAAAAAATGAAAGCTCTGGGTTTTGAGGTAATGCATGTTTATGGGCTTACAGAAACATATGGACATGTTACCCAATGTGCTTGGAATGATGAGTGGAATGACTTTGATGAGGATAAACAAAATGAAATTAAAGCAAGGCAGGGTGTAAGATACCCAAATACAGAAGGTGTAACAATATTAGATCCTGAAACTATGAAAGAAGTCCCAAAGGATGGTAAAACTATTGGTGAAATAATGATTAGAGGTAATGTAGTAATGAAGGGATACTTTAAAGATAAAGATGCTACAGATAAGGCTATGAAGGGTGGCTGGTTTCACACTGGTGATTTAGCTGTAATGCATCCTGATGGATATGTAAAAATACAAGATAGATCTAAAGATATAATTATTTCTGGAGGAGAAAATATTTCTTCGATTGAAATTGAAAATACTCTTTCTAAACATCCGTCAGTTTCTCTTGCAGCTGTAGTTGCAAAACCTGACGAAAAATGGGGCGAAGTTCCATGTGCTTTTATCGAAATGGTAAAAGATAAACCAGCAAGTGAAAAAGAATTAATTGATTTTTGTAAAGAAACTTTAGCAGGATTTAAAGTACCAAAAAAAGTAATTTTCTGTGAGCTACCAAAAACCTCTACAGGAAAAATTCAGAAGTTTGAACTAAGAAAACAATTCTAGGTAATTATTTGATTTTCCAAGTAGAAAACAAAAATGTCTATGCATCAGATGCAGGTCAAGGTATTGACCCAAAAAAACAAACAATTGTATTTTTGCATGGGAGTGGGATGTCACATATTATTTGGTCTTTAACGGAGCAATTTTTTTCAAATCAAAATTTTAATGTTTTATCATTAGATTTACCTGGACATGGAAATTCCGATGGTCCCTGTATTAATACTATAGAAAAAATCACAGATTGGTTAGAAAAAGCATTTATTCAGTTAAATTTAAGTGATTTAGTTTTAATTGGACACTCTCAGGGATGTTTAGAAATTTTAGAATTTGCTTATAAATATCCAGCTAGAATAAAAAAATTAGTTTTTGTTGGTGGTTCTTATAAAATGCCAGTTCATCCAGATTTAATTGAATTAGCAAAAAATGGAGACTCTGATGCTGTTAAATTGATGATGAAGTGGGGGTATGAGGGGTCAAAAAAATTTATCGGTGGTAATCCAATTGAAAGGATTATTCAATCGCCAAGAGATATAAGTGAAATATTGGCTGTTGATCTTATTGCTTGTAACAATTACTCAAACGGTAAAGAGGCTGCCGCGTCAATAAATTGTCCAAGTATGTTTATATTTGGTGCACTTGATAAGATGGTTAACATAGAAGTAGGAAAAAAATTTTCAAATCTGGTAAAAAATTCATCTACCCATATTTTTGAAGGTTGTGGTCATATGATTATGATTGAAAAAGCATTTGAAATGAGAGAAAAGATCCTAGAATTTTTAAAAAAATGAAAAACTTTTCTATAGCAAAATCAAGAAGATTACGAAGTACACCTTATACTGACAGAATAGAAGCTCATGGTGTGAGCAGCTACACAGTTTATAATCATATGTTACTTCCAGCGTCATTTAAATCTTTAGAAAGTGACTATCATCACTTAAAAAAATATGTTCAAGTTTGGGATGTTGCAGCAGAGAGACAAGTTGAAATCTCTGGAAAAGATTCATCTAAATTAGTTCAATTAATGACTTGTAGAGATTTATCTAAATCAAAAGTTGGAAAATGTTATTACGCTCCATTAATTGATAACGATGGACTTTTAGTTAATGACCCAATAATTAATAAGCTTGCAGAGGATAAATGGTGGTTGTCTATAGCTGATGCAGATGTAATATTTTTTGCAAAAGGACTTGCAGCTGGAAACAAATTTGAAGTTGAAATTAATGAACCAAATGTAAATATTTTAGCTGTTCAAGGGCCTTTAGCTGACGACTTAATGTCAAAATTATTTGGTGAAGAGATTAGAAAATTAAAATTTTTTAATTTTGATTACTTTGAATTAAAAGGTCACAAATATTTTATTGCAAGATCTGGATGGTCCAAACAAGGTGGATTTGAAGTCTATGTTGATAACGATATTGCAGGTCAGAATTTATATGATTATTTATTTGAAGAGGGAAAAGAATTTAATGTTAAGCCAGGTTGCCCAAATTTGATTGAGAGAATAGAAGGTGCACTACTGTCATACGGAAATGATTTTGACAACAGGGACAATCCGTTTGAAGCAAATTTTGATAAATTTATTCACCTAAACAGCGATGTTGATTTTTTAGGTAAAGAAAAACTTAAGAAAATACAAGAAAAAGGAATAACTAGAAAACTTATGGGTGTAAAAATTGAACACAATAAAATTGATATGTATTGTGAAAAAACTTTATTTGCTGATAATAAAGAAGTAGTTGGATATGTTAGATCAGCCACATTTTCTCCCACATTTAATAAAGTTATTGGAATTGCAATGATTAATAAACCCTACTGGAATGCAAAAAATCAGTTTAATATAGAAATTAATGAAAAAATATATGTGGGTTCTGTTTGTGATTTACCCCTCGTCTAAAATTAAAAGTCATTTGGTTTTATGAATATAGCAATTGTAGGTGCAACAGGAAATGTTGGTAGAAAAATAATAGAAATTCTAGAGAAGAAACAAATAAATATTGAAAATCTTTTTTTATTAGCTTCAAAAAATAGTGAAGGAAAAAAAATTAACTACAACGGAAAAGAACACACAGTAACTAATCTTGAAAAATTTGATTTCTCCTCTGTTAAAATTGCTTTTTTTGCAGCAGGAAGCGAGGTAGCTGAAAAATGGGCCCATGTTGCTGCTGAAAAAACTATTGTTATAGATAATTCAAAATATTTTAGAAAAGACCCTGATATTCCATTAATTGTTCCAGAAGTTAATTCAAAAAAATTATCTGATGTAAAAAATAAAAATATTATTGCTAATGCTAATTGTTCAGTAATTCCTGTTGTTGTAGCTTTAAAACCTTTGCATGATTTGTATAATATAAATCGTATAGTTGCGTCTACATATCAGTCAGTATCTGGAGCGGGTAAATCAGCTATGGATGAATTATTATCTCAAACAGAGGATTATTTTCAAAATAAGGAAATAGATTCAAAAAATTTTACTAAGCAAATTGCCTTTAATGCAATTCCTCATATTGATAGTTTTTTAGAAAATGGTTACACAAAAGAAGAACAAAAAACTACTGACGAAATTAAAAAAATTTTAGATAAAAAAATTAAAGTAACTTCTACCTGTGTGAGGATACCAGTTCTTGTTTCTCACTGTATTAGTGCAAATGTAGAATTTAATAAAAAATGTGATTTGGATGAAATAAGAAAAGTTCTATCTACCTCCCCTGGGTGCAAGGTTATTGATGAACATCAGGATGGGGGTTATATAACACCAGTTGAGGCTGAGGATAAATTTGAAACTTTTATATCAAGAATAAGATTAGATGAGTCTCGTGAAAATACAATAAATTTGTGGATCGTATCAGATAATTTAGTTAAAGGGGCGGCATTGAACGCAGTACAAATTGCTGAAAGTTTGATTACAAATGATTTTTATGGAAGATAAAAAACCACTTTCACCACATATACAAATTTACAGATGGCATATCTCTTCATTGGTATCTATTTCTCATAGAATAACTGGTATAATTAATATTATAGCTATTACATTTATTTGTGTTTGGTCTGGCTGGTTAATTCTAGGTGAAGCAAATTACACTTTAATAAATTTTTTTCTTAACTCAATTTTTGGTAAGTTTGTTGTTTTAGGTATCGTTTGGTCATTTAGTTTCCAAGTTTTGAGCGAAATAAGACATCTAATAATGGATATGGGATATGGTTTTGAATTACAAACAACTCGTATAACGGGCTTACTTGTTATATTTGGTTCATTCCTGCTTACGGTAGCTATTTATTTAATTGGAAGAAATTTTTTTTAATATGAATTTAGCAACAAAAAAATGGATTTTTACGAAAGCTTCATCAGTAATTTTATTACCCCTTATGCTATGGTTTATTTTAAGTTTTGTATCTATTTACGATCAAGGCTATTCAGAAATTTTAAATTTTTTTATCATCCCAATAAATAAATTTCTATTTAGTTTATTTATTATATTTGCATTTTTTTTCTCATCATTAACTATTAGTGAGGTTTTTGAGGACTATATTGCTAATGAAAAAATCAAAAATGTCGCAAACAGACTATTGTATATTTCTGCTATAGGTATTTCATTTTTAACAATAATTATTATATTTAATCTAAAATAATGAGTTCATACAATATTATAGATCACGAATATGACGTTGTAGTTTTAGGTGCTGGTGGATCAGGACTGAGAGCTGCCGTTGGTTTGAGTGAAGCAGGATTAAAAACCGCATGTATCTCAAAAGTATTTCCAACCAGAAGTCATACGTCTGCAGCCCAGGGCGGGATTTCTGCTGCGCTTGGAAACATGGGTGAAGATGATTGGAGATGGCATATGTATGATACTGTTAAGGGAGCTGATTGGTTAGGAGATCAAGATAGCATCGAGTATTTGTGTAAAGAAGCGCCAAAAGCAGTTTTAGAATTAGAAAAATATGGAGTTCCATTTAGTCGAACAGATGAGGGAAAAATTTATCAAAGACCATTTGGAGGAATGACAAAAAATTACGGAAATGGAATAGTTCAAAGAACATGTGCAGCTGCAGATAGAACTGGACATGCAATATTACATACTCTTTATGGGCAAGCTTTGAAACACAATACAGAATTTTTTATAGAATATTTTGCACTAGATTTATTAATGAAAGACGGTGAGTGTAAAGGATTAATAGCTTGGAATTTGAATGATGGAACAATTCATCGATTTAGAGCTCATACAGTAATTATAGCGACAGGTGGGTATGGAAAAGTTTATTATTCAGCAACTTCTGCGCATACTTGTACAGGAGATGGAAATGCAATGGTATTGAGAGCAGGATTGCCGTTACAAGATATGGAGTTTGTTCAATTTCACCCAACTGGTATTTACGGACACGGAACATTAATTTCTGAAGGTGTTAGAGGAGAGGGAGGATATCTAGTAAACTCTAAAGGTGAAAGATTTATGGAAAGATATGCTCCAAATGCTAAAGATTTAGCATCAAGAGATGTTGTAAGTAGATCAATGTCGATAGAAATTAATGAGGGAAGAGGTGTAGGAAAAGATCAAGATCATGTTCATTTACATTTAAGTCATTTAGATAAAAGTGTAATTGAAAATAGACTTCCAGGGATCACTGAAGCAGCGAGATTATTTGCGAATGTTGACGTAACAAAGGAGCCAATCCCAGTTGTTCCTACTGTTCATTATAATATGGGTGGAATTCCAACTAATTATAAAGCAGAAGTTTTAACAGTTAATGGATCAGAAAAAACAGTACCAGGCCTGATGGCAATTGGAGAAGCAGCATGTGTATCAGTTCATGGAGCTAATAGACTTGGGTCAAATTCATTAATTGATTTAGTTGTGTTTGGAAGAGCCGCAGCAAAAAGGGCTGCTGAACTAATCAAACCAGGTGCACCTCATGAAGAAATCTCGGAGACAGAAACTCAGAAGTGTTTAGATAGATTTGATAAATTAAGAAATGCACAGGGAGATAATAGTACTGCAGAATTAAGACTAGCAATGCAAAAAACAATGCAGTCAAAATGTGCAGTGTTTAGAACAGAAAAAAATTTAGAGGAAGGTGTAAACGAAATTAGAAAAACTTATGATGGCATGGACTCAATCTCAGTTAAGGACAGATCTTTAGTTTTTAATACAGATTTAGTAGAAACCTTAGAGTTTGATAATTTAATTAGACAAGCAGTAACCACAGTAGACTCTGCATATCATAGAAAAGAGAGTAGGGGAGCTCATGCAAGAGAGGATTATCCTAACAGAGATGATAAAAAATTTATGCAGCACACACTTGCTTGGTGTGATGGAAAAGATACTAAAATAACATACAGACCTGTTCATAATTCAACATTGACTAATGAAGTCCAATATTTTCCACCTCAAGAAAGAGTTTATTAATGGCTCAAATAAGTTTACCTAAAAATTCTGAGGTAAATAAAGGAAAATATTTCAAAGACAAGACAGGGTCAAAAAATATTCGTAAAGTTAATGTTTATAGATGGGATCCATCTACAGAAGAAAATCCAAGAATTGACACTTATGAAGTTGATATGGACAATTGTCCTTCAAAAGTTTTAGACATTTTGAACAAAATTAAAAATGAAATAGACCCAACTCTGGCATATAGAAGGTCGTGCGCTCATGGTGTTTGTGGTTCATGTGCAATGAACATGGGAGGTAAAAATGGTCTTGCTTGTACAAAACCTCATGCTGAAATAGATGGTGATATAGACATTTATCCTTTGCCTCATTTAAAAGTGAAGAGAGATTTAATAGGTGACTTAGATGGTCTTTATAAACAGTACCAGTCTATTGAGCCTTGGTTAAAAAATAATTCATCTAAAGATACAACTGAGATTTTTCAATCAAAACAAGATAGAGCAAAATTAGATGGTGCATATGAATGTATAATGTGTGCATGTTGTTCTACTTCGTGCCCTAGTTATTGGTGGAATGGAGATAAATATTTAGGACCCGCTGTACTTTTGCAGGCTTATAGATGGATTGTTGATAGTCGAGATGACGAAAGAAAAGCAAGATTAAAAAAAGTTGCTGATGAACTAAAACTTTATAGATGTCATACTATTCTAAATTGTACCAGTGCTTGTCCTAAGGGGCTAAATCCAGCAAAAGCAATTGCTGAAATCAAGAAAATGCTAGCTACAGCTAATGTTTAAATAGACTAATAAGTATTTTTGTTTTAAAAGATCCTACTCATGAGGTTAATTGAACACTTTGTTGGCGGAAAATTATTTTCAGGTTCTTCTGATAGAAAAGGTAAAGTTTTTAATCCAGCTACAGGTGAACAAGAATCTGAGGTAAAGTTAGCGTCGAAATCAGATCTAGATCAAGCAGTTGAAATTGCCAAAAAAGCTTTTGAAACATGGTCTTTAAAGCCAGCTCTTCAAAGAGCAAGAGTAATGTTTAAATTTAAAGAATTAATTGAAAAAAATTCTGATGAATTGACAAAACTAATTGTTTCTGAACATGGAAAAGTTTTTGAGGATGCCAGAGGCTCTTTAACAAGAGGGTTAGAGGTTGTTGAATTTGCTTGTGGAATACCTCATTTATTAAAAGGTGAATTTTCTGAAAATGTTGGAACAAATGTTGATAGTTGGTCAATGAGACAACCTTTAGGGGTTGTTGCAGGAATTACCCCATTCAATTTTCCTGCTATGGTTCCAATGTGGATGTTTCCAATAGCAATCGCATGTGGAAATACATTTATTTTAAAACCATCAGAAAAGGACCCGTCATGTTCTATTAAGTTAGCTCAATTGCTTACAGAAGCAGGTCTTCCAGAGGGCGTGTTTAATATAGTGAATGGTGACAAAGAATCTGTAGATGCAATATTAGAGAACTCGGATATTAAAGCAGTAAGTTTTGTAGGCTCAACACCAATTGCTAAATATATTTATGAAAACTCAGCAAAAAATGAAAAGAGAGTTCAAGCACTAGGTGGTGCTAAAAATCATTTGGTGGTAATGCCAGATTGTGATTTAGATGGAGCAGTTAACGGTTTAATGGGTGCAGCTTATGGTTCCGCAGGTGAAAGATGTATGGCCCAATCAGTTGCGGTTGCTGTTGGAGATATTGGAGATGAGCTTGTTTCAAGATTATCTAAAAGAGCCGAAGCTTTAAAAGTTGGCCCTGGAATGGATAAAGCATCTGAAATGGGTCCTTTGGTAACAAAAGAACACCTAGAAAGAGTTAGAGGATATGTAGATTTAGGTGTTAAAGAGGGTGCTAAACTAGTTGTTGATGGAAGAGATCTTAAACTTCAAGGTTATGAGAATGGATTTTATATTGGTGGTTGTTTATTTGATCATGTCAATAAAGATATGAGAATATACAAAGAGGAGATATTTGGCCCAGTATTATCAGTTATAAGAGTTAAAACTTTTGAAGAGGCTGCAAAATTAATTAACGATCATGAATATGGAAATGGAGTAAGTATTTATACTAGAGATGGAGATGCTGGAAGAACATTCGCTAGCAAAATTCAGGTAGGTATGGTTGGTATTAACGTACCAATACCAGTGCCGATGGCCTTTCATAGTTTTGGAGGCTGGAAAAGATCTTTATTTGGAGATAGTGCAATGCACGGCATGGAAGGAATAAAATTTTATACAAAACTTAAAACAGTAACATCTAGGTGGCCTTCTGGTATCCGTTCAAATGCGGAATTTGTAATGCCAACAATGAAATAAAAGGAAAATAATGACAAAAATATCTTTGATTGGCGCAGGCCAAATTGGTGGAACTCTTGCTCACTTAATTGGTACTAAAGAATTAGTAAACGAAGTGGTGTTATTTGATGTAGCAAGCGGTATTGCAAAAGGAAAAGCTTTAGATATAGCGCAATCTTCATCTGTAGATGGTTTTAATGTTAAATTTTCAGGTACTGATAATTACAAAGATATTAAGGACTCAGATGTAATAATTATTACTGCAGGTGTACCAAGAAAACCAGGAATGAGTAGAGATGATTTACTTGGAATAAATTTAAAAATTATTAAACAAGTCGCTGAAGGAGTTAAACAAAACGCCCCAAATGCGTTTGTTATATGTATTACTAATCCATTAGACGTGATGGTTATGGCATTTCAAAAATTTTCTAGTTTATCAGCTAATAAAGTTGTGGGCATGGCAGGTATATTGGATAGTTCTAGATTTAAATTATTTTTATCTCTAGAACTAAACGTACCAGTCAAAGAGATTGAGGCGATGGTGATGGGTGGACATGGTGATACAATGGTCCCTATGCCAAGATTTACAAAAGTCTCTGGCCGACCTTTACTTGATTTAGTTAAAGATGGAAAAATATCTCAAGAAAGACTTGAAGAAATAAATCAACGAACAAGAGATGGGGGAGCTGAGATAGTTAAGTTTTTAGAGAAAGGTTCAGCATTCTATGCTCCTGCAGCATCAGGTGTTCAAATGGCTGAAGCATATTTAAATGATCAAAAAAAATTATTACCATGTGCGGTCCAATTAAATGGAGAGTACAGTGTAAATAATGTTTATGCTGGAGTGCCTGTTATCATTGGAAAAAGTGGTGTTGAAAAAATTGAGGAAGTCAGTTTAGATGATAATGAGAAAAAAGAGTTTATGCATTCAATAGATGCAGTAAAAGCTCTTTGGGAAGCTGCATCAAAAATAGATCCTGATCTTTCCAAATAAAAAATGAACATACACGAGCATCAAGCCAAACAAATCTTAAAAAAATATGGTGCAATAGTCCCAGAAGGAGTATTTGCTTTAAATGTTGAGGAACTGCTTGAGAAAGTAAAATCACTGAAAACTAAAAAATACGTTCTCAAAGCACAAATACATGCTGGTGGAAGAGGAAAAGCTGGAGGGGTAAAAATTTTAAATACAATTGGTGAGCTAGAATTAGCAGCTAAAGAGTTACTTGGTAAAACACTTATTACTCATCAAACAGGCCCAGAAGGAAGAAAAGTTAAAAGATTATATGTTGAAGAGTCCTCAAACATAGAAAAAGAATTTTATTTATCGTGTCTTGTAGATAGAGCTAGTTCAAAAATTGCCTTCATATCAAGTGATCAAGGAGGCATGGATATTGAGGAAGTAGCAAGCAAAACACCAGAAAAAATTTTAACTACAAAAGTTGATATTAATGAAGAAATTTCAAATACTGATTGTGAAAAAATTATAAAAATTTTTAATTTAAATAATGATACAAAAAACCAAGCTATAAATTTAATCAAATCAATTTATAAAATGTTTATAAGCACCGATGCTAATATGGTTGAGGTCAATCCTTTGATTTTGACTAAAGAAGAAAAAATAGTTTGTTTAGATGCAAAAGTAAATTTTGATTCAAATGCCTTGTTCAGACATCCTGAAATTGTTGAGCTTAGAGATCTTAATGAGGAAGACTCAACAGAAATTGAGGCAAGCAAACATGACCTCGCATATATAAAATTAGATGGAAGTATAGGCTGTATGGTTAATGGAGCAGGCCTAGCAATGGCCACAATGGATATAATAAAATTATATGGAAAGGAGCCAGCCAATTTTTTAGATGTAGGAGGTGGCGCATCAAAAGAAAAAGTTTCTGCAGCTCTAAAAATTATTCTTTCTGATAGGAATGTTAAAGGTATCTTAATTAATATTTTTGGGGGAATTATGAGGTGTGATGTTCTTGCACAAGGGGTAGTAGATGCTGCTAAGGAGATAAACATTAGTGTTCCTTTAGTGGTTAGACTTGCAGGTACAAATTTTAAGCAAGGTAAAGAAATACTTGATAATTCTGGTTTGAAGTTAATATCAGCAGAAAATTTAGATGATGCAGCTAAAAAAATTGTTGAGGCGATAAAATAAATGTCAGTATTAGTAAATAAAAATACAAAAGTTATTTGTCAGGGCTTCACAGGATCTCATGGCACATTCCACTCTGAACAAGCAATAAAGTATGGGACAAATCTTGTAGGTGGAGTAACCCCTAAAAAAGGAGGCCAAAAACATTTAGAAAGACCAGTTTTTAATACAGTATTAGAGGCAAAAAATGAGGTAGGTGCAGACGCTACTATGATCTATGTTCCAGCAAAATTTGCAGCTGCTGCAATCATTGAAGCAATTGATGCATCAATAGATCTTATAGTTTGCATAACAGAAGGCATCCCAGTTCAGGATATGCTTAAAGTAAGACAAAGTTTGGCTAGCTCAAATAGTCGTCTTATCGGGCCAAACTGCCCAGGAATAATTACACCTGATGAATGTAAAATTGGAATAATGCCTGGAAATATTCATAAGAGAGGATCGGTTGGTATCGTTTCTAGATCAGGAACATTAACTTACGAGGCAGTAGCACAAACTACTGAAAATGGACTGGGTCAATCAACTTGTATTGGTATTGGAGGAGATCCAATCAACGGTACAAATTTTATAGATTGTTTAGATTTATTTTTAAATGATGATGAGACAGAGTCGATTTTAATGATTGGAGAAATAGGGGGTACAGCAGAGGAAGAGGCATCAGAATTTGTCAAAAATCATAAAATTAAAAAACCTATAGTTGGATTTATAGCAGGAATTACAGCTCCGCCAGGTCGAAGAATGGGTCATGCAGGGGCTATTATTTCTGGAGGTAAAGGTGGGGCAAAAGACAAAATAAAAAAGATGGAAGAATGTGGGATTACAGTTGCAGAATCACCATCAATCATTGGAAAAACATTGTTTAATAAACTGTCTAATTGAAAAATACTATTAGAAGGATATATTAAGCAAAAAAGATGTCTTCATCAAAAAATCTTGAATTTGAAAAAACTTCATTCTTAAATAAGTCTAATAGTGCATTCATTGAACAAATGTATCTTAAGTTTATCAATAAAGATCCTGAATTACCTGAGAGCTGGGTAAATTATTTTGAGGGTATAGGCGAAGAGATAAAAGTTATTGCTTCAGAAATAAATGGGCCATCTTGGGGGCCTTCAAAAGTAAAAATAGATATTGATGAATTACAAAAAAAAATAGAGATAGAAGATAACAATAAAGTAAATAATGAAAAAATAGATTCATCAGAAAAATTTAATTTTCAATTACTTGCAGACTCTAACAAAGATTCCATAAGTGCTGTTGCCTTAATACGTGCTTATAGATTGAGAGGACATTTATTAGCAAATTTAGATCCACTAGAAATGAGAGAATCTGAGTATCTCGATGAATTACATCCTGAATTTTATGGTTTTAAAAAACAGAATTATGAAAAGAAAATTTTCTTAAATGGAGTAATTAATAAAAAATATGCAAATATTAAAGAAATACTAAAATTTTTAAAAAAAACATATTGTGGAAATATTGGTTATGAGTTTATGCATGTTTCAAATCCAGTTGAAAGAAAATGGTTTAGAGACAGAATAGAGCAAGATCAAAATGCTTTAAACTTTACGAAGAACGGTAAAGAGGCAATACTAAATAAACTTGTACAAGCAGAAGGTTTTGAAAAATTTTTAGCTACTAAATATGTTGGTACAAAAAGATTTGGTCTTGATGGAGGTGAAAGTTTAATACCAGCTCTTGAGCAAATAATTAAAATTGGTGGGCAAAACCAGATTAAAGAAGTTAAAATTGGAATGTCTCATAGAGGTAGACTTAATGTTTTGGCAAATGTGTTACAAAAATCATATAAAAGAATATTTAATGAATTTGCAGGGGAAGTAAGCTCAGACTCTGAGGAAAGTGCAGGAGATGTAAAATACCATCTTGGTGCATCTTCAGATAGGCAGTTTGATGGAAACTCTGTTCACGTAAGTTTAACAGATAATCCCTCGCACCTAGAAGCTGTCAATCCAGTAGTTTTAGGACAAACAAGAGCAAAGCAATTTTTTCATAAAGATAAAGAAAGAAATAAAGTTATACCTATTCTTATTCATGGAGATGCTGCTTTTGCTGGCCAAGGCGTGGTAGCAGAATGTTTTGCTATGTCAGGACTTCCTGGCCATAATACAGGCGGCACCATTCATATTATAGTAAATAATCAAATTGGTTTCACTACTAGTCCAAGATTTGCCAGGTCATCACCATCCCCATCAGATGTTGCAAAAATGGTTGAAGCTCCAATTCTTCATGTGAATGGAGACGACCCAGAAGCAGTTGTTTATGCGACTAGAATTGCTACTGAATTTAGACTGAAGTTTAATAGAGATGTTGTAGTCGACCTAATTTGTTATAGAAGATTTGGACATAACGAAGGGGACGAACCTTCATTTACTCAGCCATTGATGTATAAAAAAATTAGAACACATCCAAGTGTTTATAAGATTTATGGAAACAAGTTAGTTAATGAAAATTCAATTACCCAAAACCTTTTAGATCAAAATGTTAGAGGATTTAAAGATTTATTGGACGAACAATATAAAAGTGCAAAAGATTATAAACCTAAAATAGAATGGTTTGAGGGCTCATGGTCTAGATATAAACCATCCAAAGGCAAAGATAAAAGAGGTGTGACTGGTTTTGATGAATACAAACTTAAAGAAATATCAGATAGAATTAATACCATACCTGCTGAAATTAATATTCATAAAACTATTTCTAAAATTTTGAACATTAGAAAAAATTCAGTAGATAAAGGTTTTGATATTGATTGGTCTACAGCAGAAGCGCTAGCTTTTGGCTCTTTACTTGAAGAGGGTTACCCAGTTAGGCTCGTTGGTCAAGATTCTGGTAGAGGAACATTTAGTCAAAGACATTCAGTTTTAAGAGATCAGATTGATAATTCTAGGTATATTCCATTAAACAATATTTCAAGCAAACAAAAAAAATTTGAAGTCGTTGATAGTTTTTTATCTGAACTTGCTGTTTTGGGATTTGAATATGGATATAGTTTAGTTGAACCAAATACATTAACTTTGTGGGAAGCTCAATTTGGAGATTTTGCTAACGGTGCACAAGTTGTAATTGATCAATTTATAGCATCAGGAGAAAGAAAGTGGAATAGAGCCTCTGGGTTAGTAATGTTATTACCTCATGCCTATGAAGGACAAGGGCCAGAACATTCTTCTGCAAGATTAGAAAGATTTTTACAACTATGCTCAAATGACAATATGCAAGTATTAAACTGTACTACCCCTGCTAATTATTTTCATGCTTTACGAAGACAAATGCATAGAGATTTTAGAAAGCCATTAATAATTATGACACCAAAATCTTTATTAAGAAATAAGTTCTGCGTTTCAAATTTAAAAGATTTTAATAAAGAAAATACGTTTCATAGAATATTATGGGATCATGCAATTGATCCAAAAGTAGATGGTTTTATTGAGCTGAAAGATAGTTCAAAGATAAAAAAAGTAATTTTATGTTCTGGAAAAATATATTTTGATCTTTTGGATGCTAGAGAAAAACTAAAAAAAGATGATGTTATAATTTTTAGAATTGAACAATTATATCCTTTTCCTGCAAAAGCTCTTGTAAATGAGTTAAAACCATACGCAAAAAATGCAAATTTTTTCTGGTGCCAAGAGGAGCCTAAAAATATGGGTGCTTGGTTTTCAGTTAGAGATTATATCCAATGGACATTAGATAGTTTAAAGGCTAATAATAACAAAATTTCTTATATAGGAAGAAGCCCAGATGCAAGTCCAGCAACCGGATATGCCAAAAGGCACAATTCTCAACAACAAGAAATAATAAATAAGGTTTTTGAATAAATTGTAATGAGTGAAAAAATTGTAGTTCCTGCACTTGGTGAGAGTATAACCGAAGCAACAGTGGCTAAATGGTTAAAAAATGCAGGAGACTCTGTTGATGCAGATGAACCAATAGTTGAACTTGAAACAGACAAAGTAAATTTAGAAGTCCCCTCTCCAATAACAGGAGTATTAACTGAAATAAATTCTAAAGACGGGTCAGTAGTGGAAGTGGGAGCTTTACTAGGTTCTGTTTCTGAAAATGGCAGTGGCGTCAAACCCAGCACCACAAAGAATGAGGAAGTTAAAAAACAAGAGATCGAACCTAATGA
>CABYOP010000008.1 GCA_902520645.1 uncultured Pelagibacteraceae bacterium
AACAAGGGCAATTGAAATCTTTCCTTATTATTCATCTCATCTTTCTAGAAAAAAAGATTCTAATAAGGCAGATGCTATTCTAATTGCTAGTTTTTTCTTTGAAACATACAAAGAAGAGTAATATCAGTATAATTCAAGTCAAATTCATGACACATTTAAGTGTGAATAGTAATTATGGAAGCAGACATAGCAGCAAAAGCTGTAGAATTAGGCACAAACACAGATTTTTCGTTATTTAGCCTATTTTTTAGAGCTGACATAATAGTAAAATCAGTCATGATTATCTTGATACTTTGTTCAGTGTATTCTTGGGCAGTTATAATAGACAAATTTAGGTTATTTAAAAAAATAAATAAATCCTCAGAAGAATTTGAGGAAAAATTTTGGAATTCTAAGTCTGCTGAAAATTTATATAATAGTTTACCTTCTAAACTTGAAGATCCTATGGCTTTAGTTTTTCAAAATGCAATGGAAGGGTTGTTAAAGAAAAAAACAAGAAATAATTTAAGTGAGAGGATGAATGCACTTTTAGAAAATGGGATTGAGAAACAAATGGCAAAAATTGATAAAGGGTTTACTTTTTTAGCTACAGTTGGTTCCACTGCACCTTTTATAGGTTTATTCGGAACAGTTTGGGGGATCATGAATTCTTTCCAATCAATAGCAATTTCAAGAAATACTAGTCTTGCTATAGTAGCACCGGGGATTGCCGAAGCATTATTTGCAACTGCATTAGGTTTATTAGCAGCAATACCTGCAGTTGTTGCTTATAATAAATTTAATAACGACTCTAAAAAATATTCTGAAAAATTAGAAAATTTTTCAAAAAGGTTTCTAACTATTATTTAAATGGCGTTTAAATTAAATCGTTCTTCAAAAGAACCCATGAGTGAAATTAATGTTACTCCATTTGTCGACGTAATGTTAGTTTTGTTGATTATTTTTATGGTAACAGCACCTTTGTTAACCGTTGGTGTTCAAGTAGATTTACCAGAAAGCTCTGCAGACTCTCTTCCTGAAGAAACAGAACCATTAACATTGTCTATAAATGCAAAAGGGGAGATATTTATTCAAGAGTCAAAAGTTGAGTACAATAATATTATTGCAAAAGTCTTGGCAGTTTCAAAAAATAGAACTGATACCAGAATTTATGTTAGAGGTGATAAAACTATAAATTATGGAAGAGTGCTTGAAATAATGGGACTTCTTTCTGGATCAGGTTTTACAAAGGTAGCGTTAATATCAGAACCTTACAAACAGAGGTAGATAAATTGAATAGAAGTATAATTATCTCTTCAGTTTTTCATACGCTATTAATTCTTGTTACAGCAATGAGCCTACCTTTTTTAACAAAAAAACCCTTAGATATCCCTCCTATCGTATCAGTCGAATTAATTCAGATTGCTGAAAAAACAAATGTTCCTTTTGCTCCAAAAGCAAAGAAAATTTTAGAGAAAGTTAAAGAAAAAGAAAAACTTGTTTCTGAACAAGCTCCACCAAAAAAAGTAAAAAAAACAAAAACTAAAACTGTAGTTTCTCTAGACCAAAATAATAAAAAAATTGAAGATCAAACTCCAGAGGCAATTCCTCTTCCAGATAAAACTGTAAAAAAAATTAAAACTAAAGAAGAAAATAAGCAAAATCCAGAAAAAGTTGACAAAGAAGTGAAACAGGTTTCAGAGTTTGAAAAAAAAGATTTATTTGATCCGAATAATATTGCGGCTTTAATTGACAAATCTAAAGAAGAAACTGCTGAAGTAATAAAGAAAAATAATGATATAACTCAAGATCAAGAGAGAAATATTGAGAATACAGGACTTACATTAAGTGAAGAGGATGCACTTAAAGCTCAAATTTTTGGATGTTGGAGTATTCCATTGGGCCTACCTTATAACGAGAACTTGCTTGTAAGAATTAAATTAAAATTAAAACCAGATGGATCAGTAACAAAAACTGAGATATTAGATCATGCAAGAATGAATAAACCAGGACAAGGTTTTTATAAAGTCTTAGCAGAAAGTGCTTTAAGAGCTGTAAAGTTATGTCAACCTTTAAGAGTTCCAACAACAGGTTATGAAAGGTGGAAGGAATTACAGTTAAATTTTGATGCAAGAGAGATGCTAGAAGGCTAATATAAATATTAATATGATAAAAAAAATTATTACTTTATTTTTAATTTTAATCCCAATCAACTCACATGCATTAATTGAGGTTGATATTACCCGAGGTAATCTTGATCCTCTTCCAGTAGCAGTATCACCTTTATCTATTGATGAAAAATCAAGAAAAAGTTTTGAAAAAGTTTTAAAAAAAGAAAATATTGGAGAAGAAATCTCAAGTATTGTAGAAAATAATTTAAGTACATCAGGATTATTTAATCCTTTAAGTAAAGATGCATTTTTACAAGCTCCTGATATTGCCAATCTTAAACCAAGATTTGAAGATTGGAATTTAATTAAAGCACAAGCACTTATAACAGGAAAAGTAAATTTTGTGGATGACAAATTAAGAGTTGAGTTTAGATTATGGGATGTGCTTGCGGCTAAAGAGATGATGGCTTTAGCATTTACTACAGTTCCAACTAATTGGAGAAGAGTAGGTCATATCATTTCTGATAAAGTTTATGAGAGATTGACTGGAGAAAAAGGGTACTTCGATACCAGAATTATTTATGTTGCTGAAGAAGGTCCAAAGACACTAAGAGTAAAAAAATTAGCAATTATGGACCAAGACGGATTCAATAATAAATTTTTAACTCTAGGAAATGAATTAGTGCTCACTCCAAGATTTAATCCAACTAGCCAAATGGTTACATATTTGTCTTATTTTAAAAATCTCCCAAGAGTTTATTTATTAGATATTGAGACAGGGATACAGGAGGTCGTAGGAGATTTTCCTGGCATGACATTTGCACCAAGATTTTCTCCAGACGGAAAGAAAATTATCATGAGTTTTGCAAAAGATGGTAAATCCGATATTTACACAATGGATTTGGAAAACAGAATTGTAGAAAGGATTACAAATCACCCATCTATCGATACCTCACCGTCTTACTCACCTGATGGAAAATATATAACATTTAATTCTGACAGAAGTGGCTATCAGCAGATTTATATAATGAAAAGTGACGGCAGTGATGTAAAAAGAATTTCATTTGGAAATGGGCTATATGGAACTCCAGTTTGGTCTCCAAGGGGAGATTTAATTGCATTTACCAAATTGCATAAAGGTAAATTTTATATTGGTGTCATGAGAACAGATGGAAAAGGTGAGAGACTCTTAACTGAAAATTACTATCAAGAGGCTCCTTCATGGTCACCAAATGGAAGAGTGTTAATTTTTTATAGAGAAACAAAAACCAACGACAAAGGTGAAGGATTTACCGCAAAGTTGTGGTCTATTGATTTGACTGGTTATAATGAGCGTAAAATAGAGACTCCCACCGATGCGTCTGACCCATCATGGTCATCTTTATTAAGCAATTAATATAAATTTAACCTTATAATTATCTAAATTTCTTGATTTTTAGACTTGAAACCTCTAATTAGTTGTGAAAAAGTAACACTTTGAAATTAGCAGCAAGGAGCAATTTAATGATATTAAGCAAAATTTTAAAAAACACACTTTTAGTATTAACAGCATGCCTAGTTTTATCAGCTTGCGCAACCAAAAAAGAAATTGCAACTGATATAGAGGGATCAATGCAAGGTGATGTTTATACTGGAACAGAAACAGTAAAATATTTAGCTGAAGGAGTTCCTGACCGAGTATTCTTTGCAACAAATGAGTCAATTTTAACTACAGCTTCTAGAGAGACTTTAAGAGCACAAGCCGCGTGGTTGAGAAAAAATTCAGGTATAAACGTAGTACTTGAAGGTCATGCAGATGAAAGAGGAACTAGAGAATATAATTTAGCTCTTGGAGAAAGAAGAGCTAATGCAGCTAAAGATTATTTAATGACTTACGGAATATCTTCTGACAGAATTTCAGTATTAAGTTATGGAAAAGAAAGACCAGTCGACTCTGGTTCTAATCCGTTATCTTGGTCAAAAAACAGAAGATCAGTTACTGTTAAAGCAAATTAAAAATTTCAATTTAAAGACCCCAACTGCATTAGTATTTTTGGGGTCTTTTTTTTGCCATTTTTATAATCATAAGTTAAATATCTAATGAGACTGTTATTAAAATTAATCCTATTAAACATTATTTTTGTTTTTAATCTTGTCACAATCAGTAACTCCATTGCTGATAACCATAATATCTATGAAACTTTAGAAATTATTAAAAATGATCTTAAAACTCTTGAAAGAGCAGTTTACTCTGGATCAATTGAAATGAAAAATACAGAAGTTAGTAGCACAGATTTAGAAATGGATACAAATTCAGAAGATGTTCTAACAAAACATTTACTCAAACTATCTGAAGTAGAGGGTCAGTTTAGGGAATTAACTAACAAATTTGAAGAAATAAATTTTAAATTAGATAAACTTTCCAATCGACTATCAAAAATTCAAGCAGATAATCAAGTAAGATTTCAAGATATAGAGACAACTCTTGGCTCAGCAATAGTAAGCGAAAGCTCATCTAAATTAAGTTCAAAGCCTAAAATAGATGAAAATAAAATTCTTCCAGGAAGTTCTCAGCCTCAAGATCTTGGTTCTATTTCTTATAAAGACACAGAAACTAAAGATACATCTCAGCAAATTCAGTCCGTAGAAACTACCGCGTCAATTGTAACTGAAAATTTTCAATCAGAGGACAAAATATTACCTCAAGATGTCTCGCCAGAAAAACAATATGAATTTGCAACTAGTTTTTTAAAGGTTGGTGATTATACCACTGCAGAAAGAGCATTTAGGGAATTTGTTCTATCTAATACTGATCATGAACTAGCAGGAAGTGCACAGTATTGGTATGCGGAAACATTTAGAATAAGACAATTATATACCGATGCTGCATCTGCTTATTTAGAGGGATATCAAAAATATCCAAAAGGGAAAAAGGCACCTATAAATTTATTAAAATTAGGTGTATCAATGGTTCAAATCGGTGAAAAGGATCAAGGCTGTAAGATGATTAACGGTGTTGAACTTCAATATCCTAAGGCAAATCAATCAGTAATACAAAAAGCAAAATATGAGTCAAAAAAATTTGAATGCATCAAACAAGACTCATAAAAATTTACTTAATAATTTAAAAGATAAAAGAATATTTAAATTTTATAGAAAATTTGAAAAAAATTTTAGCCTAAATGAAGATTTTATCGTTGGGGTTTCTGGTGGTCCTGATAGCTTGGCTTTATGTTTCTTGACTAAAATTTATTCAATTAAAAAATCATTAAATGCGTATTATTATATCGTAGATCATAGACTAAGAAAAAATTCATCCATTGAAGCTCAATCAGTAAAAAATTTATTAAAAAAAAATAATATCAAATTAGATATTTTAAATTGGTATGGCAAAAAACCAAAGACTAATATTCAGTCCTTAGCTAGAAATAAAAGATATATTCTTTTAATCAATCAAGCTAAAATATCAAATATCAAAATTATCTTAACAGCTCATCACATAGATGATTTGTATGAAAATTTTTTTATAAGAATTTCTAGAGGCAGTGGCCTTAACGGCTTAGTGTCTTTCAGTAAAAAAACTCAGAAAGATAAGATTACCATACTTAGGCCACTTATAAGTTTTGAAAAAAAACATTTAAATTATATCACTACAAAAGTTTTTAAGTCATATATTGAAGATCCTTCTAATGAAGACAATAAATTTAAAAGAGTTAGAATAAGAAAGTTAATAAAAAACCTTCAGAACGATGGGTTAGATAAGAATAAATTTTTATTAACAATTAAAAATTTAACAGACTCTAATGAAACAATAAAGTTTTATGTTGCAAAAAATTTAAAAGAAAATTCATATATTTATAAAGATAAAAAAAAAATTATTTTAAATAAGCAATTTTTTAATCAACCTCATGAAGTAACTTTTAGATCTTTATCCGAAATAATTAAATTTGTTGGTAACAAATATTACCCTGTAAGAGGAAAGAAAGTTGATAACATAATTGATAAATTGAAAGGTGAGCCTAGATCCAATTTTAAACTTACACTTGGTAATTGTATCATCCATAAAGTGAATCAATCAATCATTGTTGTAAAAGAGCATTAAATGTAATATTTTGGTTGATATTTTGTCACTTGTTTAATTTATAATAATTCTTATTTTAGATCTATGAATTTAAAAAATCTTGCGATGTGGGGGATAATAGTTTTCCTGACTATCGGTCTCTACAATATGTTTAAAAGCCCTCAATCAAATCCTAGAGGAGGGAATCAAATAATTTTTTCAGATTTTTTAACTTCAGTTGATAATGGAGAAGTTTTAAAGGTTGAAATACAAGGTAACAATATTAAAGGTGTTTACTCTAACGGTAATTCATTCTCTACTTATTCTCCTAGCGATCCTAATTTGATTGAAAAACTTTCTGAAAAAGGAGTGAGTATTTCAGCGGCTCCATTGGAGGAAAAAATGCCATCTTTATTTGGGGTGTTACTTTCTTGGTTCCCAATGCTGCTGTTAATTGCTGTTTGGATTTTCTTTATGAGACAAATGCAAGGTGGAAGAGGTGGTGCAATGGGCTTTGGAAAATCAAAGGCAAAAATGATGAATGAGCTGAAAGGGAAAGTTACATTTAATGATGTTGCCGGGGTAGAAGAAGCTAAAGAAGAAGTTGAAGAGATTGTAGAATTTTTAAAAGACCCAAAAAAATTTAGTAGACTTGGAGGCAAGATACCAAGAGGTGCGTTGTTAGTTGGACCCCCTGGTACAGGAAAAACTCTTTTAGCTAGAGCAATTGCTGGAGAAGCAGGTGTTCCTTTTTTTACCATTTCAGGCTCAGATTTTGTTGAGATGTTTGTTGGCGTTGGCGCGTCAAGAGTAAGAGATATGTTTGAACAAGGAAAGAAAAATTCTCCATGTATTATATTTATCGATGAGATTGATGCTGTTGGAAGAAGTCGTGGTGCAGGCTTAGGAGGAGGCAATGATGAAAGAGAACAAACACTAAACCAATTATTAGTTGAAATGGATGGTTTCGATACTAATGAGGGAGTTATTATAATCGCTGCAACTAACAGACCAGATGTTTTAGATCCTGCATTATTAAGACCTGGCAGGTTTGATAGACAAGTAGTTGTCTCTAATCCAGATATTCTTGGAAGAGAAAAAATTCTCAAAGTTCATGTAAAGAAAATTAAGATGGCACCAGATGTTAACTTAAGAACAGTTGCAAGAGGTACACCTGGTTTTTCAGGTGCAGATTTAGCAAATCTTGTTAATGAAGCAGCTTTATTAGCTGCTAGAAAAAATAAACGAATTGTTACTTTAGTAGAATTTGAAGACGCAAAAGATAAAGTAATGATGGGATCCGAAAGAAGATCGATGGTAATGACTGAAGAGGAAAAAACTTTAACAGCTTATCATGAGGCTGGACATGCAATTGTAACTATTAATGAAAGTGCTGCTTACCCTATTCATAAAGCTACCATAATTCCACGAGGAAGAGCACTTGGTATGGTTATGCAATTACCTGAAAGAGACGAATTATCGCAAACACGTGAACAGTTACATGCCCAACTAGCCATTGCAATGGGTGGAAGAGTTGCTGAGGAAATAATATTTGGTGAAGATAAGGTTACTACTGGAGCATCTAGCGATATTGAACAAGCAACTAAACGAGCTAGAGCAATGGTTATGCGAGCAGGATTGAGCAAAGAGCTTGGTCCAGTTGCATATGGAGAAAACGAGGAAGAAGTTTTCTTAGGTAGATCAGTTGCAAGACAACAAAATATGTCAGAGGAAACGGCACAAAAAGTTGATTCTGAGATTAGAAAAATAGTCGACAAAGGTTATGAGAGAGCAAGAAAAGTACTAACAGAAAAAATTGATGATTTACATAAGTTGGCTAAAGCACTTTTAACTTATGAAACTTTATCAGGTGAAGAAATAGAAAATTTGATCAATAAAAATGTTTATCCAAAAGACAAAGAAGATATTAAAGTTGAGGATGATGATAAGGGTTCTGCATTAAGTTCATTGGGACTTAAACCAAAGATAGTTCACTAAGTTTGTAGATGCAAAGATATTACACTAGGGCGTGTAATTTCTATTATGGTGCACAATCTAAAATTTTTGTAAAAAAAAAAAAATCACTGCCACTTAATGGTAATAAAGAAATCTCTTTTAATCAAATTGAAATAATTACAAGACAATCTAAAAAAATAATATTTATTGATCAAATAAATAAATTACCAAAGATATTAAAAAAAAAAATTAATTCTGATTTAAAGAAAATTATTTCAAAAAAAAAAAGTTTTTGTAATTTGAAATTTAATGTAATCCCTAACTTGATGGGTATATTGAATTTGACACCTGATAGCTTTTCAGATGGAGGAAAATTTAATAAAAAAGATCAAGCCATTCAGCAGGCTATAAAATTATTTAACTCAGGTGCAAAACTAATTGATATTGGGGGAGAGTCTACTAGACCAGGATCTAAGTCTATAAATGAAAACTTAGAATGGAGAAGAATTAATAAAATATTAAAAATATTAACTAAAAAAATGCCAATTTCTCTAGATACTAGAAAATCAAATATAATGAAAAAAGGAATTAAAACCGGAGTAAAGTTAATTAATGATGTTTCGGGTTTGGAATATGATCCTGAAACTGCAAATGTATTAAAACAATACAATACTCCATTTGTATTACAGCATTCAAAAGGTCTCCCTGAGAATATGCAAAATAATCCAACTTATAAAAATGAATTATTAGATATTTATGATTTTTTTGACAATAAATTAAAATTTTTAAGATTGATTGGAATAAATCATAATAAAATAATCATTGATCCTGGAATAGGTTTTGGAAAAAATTTGAAACATAATATGAATTTAATGAAGAACATTTCTATTTTCCATTCACTAGGTTTTCCTGTACTTGTGGGAAATTCAAGAAAAAGGTTTATTAAAGATATATCTAAAAATAATGATAGTAGGTTAAGGATTGGAGGCACGTTAGCTTCCACAATTTATTTGATGACCCAAGGAGTTCAAATTCTAAGAGTTCACGATATTAATGAAATTATGCAGGGAATAAAAGTTTATAAGGAGATAATTAAAAATTAATGTCAAAAAAATATTTTGGAACTGATGGAATTAGAGGTGCAATAAATAGTAAAAATATTAATGGAGACATGTTTTTTAAATTTGGTCTGGCATCAGGAACTTTTTTTAGAACACAAAAAAAAAATAAACAAATTGCTATAATTGCCAAAGATACAAGATTATCTGGTTATATGCTTGAACCAGCTTTGGTATCAGGATTAACTTCAGCTGGTATGCACGTCTACACTTTAGGCCCTCTACCAACAAATGGTTTAGCTATGCTTACTAAAGCCATGAAGGCTAATATGGGTATTATGATAACTGCATCACACAATCCACATTATGACAATGGGTTAAAATTATTTGGTCCAGATGGAATGAAATTATCTGATAAAATTGAAAAGAAAATCGAATATCTAATAGATCAAAATATTGAAAAAAATTTATCTCAGCCTAAAAAATTAGGAAGAGTAAAAAGATTAGAAACAGGAACAAGTGATTATATTAAAATTTTAAAAAAAAACTTTTCTGAGGATTTTAATTTAAGAGGCCTTAGGATTGTAATAGATTGTGCAAATGGAGCAGGCTATAAAGCTGGTCCAGAATTATTAAAATCACTTGGAGCGAAAGTATTAGCTATTGGTGTGAAACCAAATGGTCTGAATATTAATAAAAATTGTGGTTCAGTGTATCCAAACAACATTAAAGTAGCAGTAAAAAAATATAAAGCTCATATTGGTATCTCACTGGATGGTGATGCAGACAGAGTGATAATGTGTGATGAAAAAAGTAATATAATTGATGGTGATCAAATTGTTGCTGCTTTAGCCACAAGATGGAAAAATAAAAAAATGTTAAAAGGGGGAGTGGTTGGCACCTTAATGTCTAACTATGGTTTAGAGAAATATTTTAAAAATAATAATATTAAATTTATCAGGGCTAATGTTGGCGATAGGTATGTGAAAGAAAAAATGCAAAAATATAAATTTAATTTAGGTGGTGAACAATCAGGACATATTATTCTTGGAAAATTTGCAACCACTGGTGATGGTCTATTAGTTGCTTTGGAAGCTTTATTTGCATTGAGAAAAGGTAAAAAAGCGAGTGTGTTTTTTTCGAAATTTAAAAAAATACCTCAAATATTAAAAAATATAGAAATAAAAGATAAAAAAATAATAAGCAAATCAAACATAAAAAAATCTATTAAAATTGCAGAAAAATTAATCAAAGGACATGGGAGAATCCTTGTTAGGAAGTCAGGAACAGAGTCAAAGATTAGAGTGATGGGTGAAAGTGAAAACTTAGATCTTTTAACAAAGTGTATTAATATAATTGTAAGAGAAATAAAATAAATTGAAGCCAAAATCAAAAGTATTAATTATTGCAGGATCTGACTCTTCTGGAGGGGCAGGAATACAAGCAGACATAAAAACTGTTACTGCATTAGGTTCATATGCAATGACTGCAATTACAGCAGTAACAGTTCAAAATACTACTGGTGTTAAATCAATAGTTCCAATTAATCCAAAGGAAATTTCTAATCAAGTTATATTTACATCAAATGATATTAAGCCAGATGCTATAAAAATTGGAATGTTGCATTCAATAAAAGTAATAAGATCAGTTATTAAATCATTAAATCAAATTAAAGTTAGAAATATTGTTTTAGATCCAGTTATGATTGCAAAAGGGGGGGCAAAATTAATAGATAATAAGGCAATAAATTTACTTAAATCAAAATTGATAAAAAGAGTATTAATAATAACTCCAAATATTCCTGAGGCAGAAATTTTAACAAATAGAAAAATAAAGACAAAAGAGGACATGATTTTTGCTGCGCAAAAGTTAATTGAATTAGGGGCAAAAAATGTTCTTATTAAAGGTGGTCATTTAAAAGGAAAATTTGTTCATGATATTTATTTAAACAATAAAAATATCAAAATTTTTAATAGTAAAAGAGTTAAAACAAAAAATACTCACGGAACTGGTTGTACATTATCCAGTGCTGTTGCAACATTTTTGTCATGTGGAAAACCAGTAAAGAAATCTTGTGAGCTTGGAATTAAGTATGTAAGTTTAGCTATTAAATCTAACCCAAATTATGGTAAGGGTCATGGTCCTATAAATCATCTTAACTCTATGAGCATAAATAAAAAATTTAAATAATGAAAAACATAGTAGTCGTTGGGTCGCAATGGGGAGACGAAGGAAAAGGTAAGATAGTTGATTGGCTATCTGAACAAGCTGACGTTGTAATAAGATTCCAAGGAGGACACAATGCCGGACACACACTTGTTATTGATGGTGTAACTTATAAATTAAGATTACTACCCTCAGGAATAGTAAGAAAAAATAAGATTTCAATTATTGGTAACGGTGTAGTTGTTGATCCATGGGCACTACTAGACGAAGTAGAAGAAATAAAATTAAAAGGAGTAGACGTTAATGTTGATAATTTTATCATTTCAGAGTCTGCAAATTTAATTTTACCATTTCATAGAGAAATGGATGAAATAAGAGAAGACGCAGCTGGAAAAGGAAAAATTGGGACTACGAGACGAGGAATTGGACCAGCTTATGAGGATAAAGTAGGCAGAAGATCCATAAGAGTAATGGATTTAAGATCTGAACAAAATTTAGATCATAGGCTAGAGTCAGTTTTGATACACCACAATGCTATTAGAAAAGGTTTAGGAAAAAAAATTTTTGAAAAAGAAAAATTAAAAGAAGAACTATTAAAAATTGCCCCAAAAATATTACAATTTTCTCAGCCTGTATGGCTTAAAATTGATCAATTTAAAAAACAAAAGAAGAAAATTTTATTTGAAGGGGCTCAGGGAATTTTATTAGATGTAGATCATGGAACCTATCCTTATGTCACCTCATCTAATACTGTAGCCTCAAGTGCTGCAACAGGAACTGGTTGTGGACCAAATTCAATTAATTACGTACTAGGAATAACCAAAGCATACACTACTCGTGTAGGAGAAGGACCTTTTCCAACAGAGTTAAAAGATGATATAGGAGAATTATTGGGCACTCGAGGAAAAGAATTTGGAACTGTTACTAGCAGAAAAAGAAGATGCGGTTGGTTCGATGGTGTTCTGGTAAGACAAACTATTAAAATTTCTGGGATTGATGGAATTGCACTTACTAAATTAGACGTATTAGATGAATTAGATGAAATTAAAATTTGTACAGATTATGAGTTAGATGGAAAAAAAATTGGTTATTTACCAGCAGCTGTTGAAGACCAATTAAAAATAAAACCGATATATAAAACTTTTCCAGGATGGAAATCTTCAACTAGTGGAATAAAAAATATGGATGCTTTACCAGAAAATGCAAAAAAATATATTTTTGCAATTGAAGATTTTATAGGTGCAAAAATTTCAAGTGTATCTACAAGTCCTGAGAGAGAAGATACAATATTAGTTGAAAATCCTTTTGTGATTTAATTAGCCGGCAATAAATTTTTAGATTTTGCTAGAAGTAACATATGCTTTTGAAGTTTTTCAAATGCTTTATTTTCAATTTGTCTTACTCGTTCTCGACTAATTTTATATTTCTGACTTAAATCTTCTAGTGTTGTTGGATTATCATTTAACCTTCTCGAGTATAAAATTTCTCTTTCTCTGTCATTAAGGACCTTAATTGAATCTTTTAATAAATCTTTTCTTTGCTCCATTTCCTCGTGTTGAGCAAACTTTAGATCATGATCTAATTCTTTATCAACCAACCAATCTTGCCATTCATCGCCATCTTCACCAACTTGAGCATTTAGAGAAAACTCTTTACCTGACAATCTTCTATTCATTGAAATAACTTCTTCTTTACTTACGTCAAGCTTGTTAGCAATATGATTAACATGTTCGTCTCTCAAATCCCCCTCGGTTTGAGGAGCAATTTGATTTTTAATCTTTTTTAAATTAAAGAATAATTTTTTCTGTGCTGTTGTAGTTCCAATTTTTACTAAGCTCCAAGATCTTAAAATATACTCTTGAATTGAAGCTTTAATCCACCACATAGCATACGTTGCTAATCTAAAACCTTTTTCAGGTTCGAATTTCTTAACAGCTTGCATCAATCCAACATTACCTTCAGAAATCATTTCATTCACGGGTAAACCATAACCTTTATATCCCATTGCAATTTTAGCAACTAATCTAAGATGGCTTGTAACTAACTTTTCGGCAGACTTAATATTACCTGTGGTTTTCCAGTTTTTAGCTAGCATATATTCTTCCTCAGCAGCTAACATTGGAAATTTTTTAATTTGGTCTAGATATGCCGATAGACCACCTTCATTTGATAGAATTGGCAGATTATTACTTATTGTTGTACCCATAACAGGATTTATTTAATTAATTATAATTTATTTTCAATAATTAATTCTTCAGTATTACTAAGCATTTTTATAATATTATTTAGCTCTTTTGGTAAAATTGAGGAGAAAAGCATTTTTTTTTTAGTTTTTGGATGAATAAAACCTAAAGTTTTAGCGTGTAAAAATTGTCTATTTAGTTTAGATATTAATTCTTCGATTTTTTTTTCAACATTTTTAATTTTTTTATATCTTTTTTTGTATTTATCATCTCCAACTATACTGTTTCCCATGAAATTCATATGAACTCTTATTTGATGTGTTCTTCCTGTTTCTAATTTACAATCGACCAAACTAAAAGTTGGAATTTTTTTATTTTCAAAAATTTTAATAGTCTTATAATTTGTAATTGCTTTTTTACCTTTTGATTGACTAACTTCCATAAGCTGTCTGTTTCTTGAACTACGTGTTATAAAAGTCTCTATTCTTCCAAATGAAGGTCTAAGTTTACCCCAAATTAATAATTGATATCCTCTTTCAATTGTGTGACTACTAAATTGTTTTGATAAATTTTCGTGTGCTTGATTATTTTTAGCAATAACAACTAATCCTGATGTATTTTTATCTATCCTATGTACAATACCAGGTCTTAGTTCATCACCTATGTTAGATAAGTTTTCTGGATTATAATTTATTAATGCATTAACTACTGTCTCATCATAATTCCCAGCACCTGGGTGCATAATAATACCTGCTGGTTTATCAATAATTAATAAATCTTCGTCCTCATAAATAATTTTTAATTTAAAATTATATGGTTTTAATGAGGTAACTTTTGGGTCAGGGATTTTAAGACTTAATTTATCACCTAGATTTACCTTTTTAGATGGATTATTAACAATTGATCCATTTATTTTTAATTTCTCATCATTGATTAGATTTTTTATTCTATTTCTACTTAAAGATTTTTCTTTGTTATTTAAAATAATATCAATTCTTTGATTACTTTCCTCACTATTTACTAAAAAATTAATGACTTTTGACATTCTTAAATTTCCTAAATATTTTTAATACTAAATAATAGATTATAAAAATAAATGTAAAAATTAAACTCATTAAGGATATGTTATTAAATATTTTCTGAGATGCACTCAAATTAAAATCAAATTTTTTATAGTTTAAAAATTTTTCTAAATCTTGAATT
Source organism: uncultured Pelagibacteraceae bacterium (assembly GCA_902520645.1). Taxonomy (GTDB): domain Bacteria; phylum Pseudomonadota; class Alphaproteobacteria; order Pelagibacterales; family Pelagibacteraceae; genus Pelagibacter. The sequence goes on from CABYOP010000008.1 coordinate 14,696, forward strand.
TGATTTTTTTTAAACAAATCTCCTGGAATACAATTATTTTCTTTTGGAAAAACAAAACAACTTGGATTAAAAAAATTTGTTTCGTTATTTTTAATAAGTTTAGGGTTTCCCTTATAGCTAATTAAATTGTCATTTATTTTAACCATACTATTAAAAGTAAATTTATTTTTTGGAAGTAATTCAAGATTATAACCAAATATTGGATTATAACAAAAAAGTGGAGAAAAATTATAAACAAACATGTCATTTCTTTGATTTGTTATTACTGGTTTTTTCTTTTTGTCTAAAAATATAATTATTTCTTCAACTTTTAAATTATTATTTCTATTTTGATCTTTATAAAATTTTTCTAAATTTTTTGCATCATATGTCTGATTATCGTAATAAACTTTATTATAATTATATTCTTGGTAAAGAATTATTATTAAAAAAAGATAAACAGTATATTTGAAATATTTTAAGTCGAAGTTTAAGCTGTTTAGTAAAAAACAGGAAATAAGTATTATGGGAACAATATAAACAGCAACCAATCTATAATGAACCCATGTGCTTTTTATAACAGGTAACTTTCTTAAAGTTTCGCCAATATAATTATCAGACAAATTTAAAGATATAATAAACACAGTAATAGAAAAAAGAACAATTAAACAGAGCAACCTAACAAAGTTAAATTTAATGATGTTTGCTTTTTTAATAAAAACAATAAAAATTATAAAAATAATTAATGGAACAATACTCAAACCAAATTCTAGCTCATGTATTTGTAAATTACTTGTTACATTATTTACTGTTTTTGAATTAAAACTATCTTCGTTAGGATAAAGATATAAAGATCTGATTATATTTTCAAAAAAATCAAAAGAGTTTTTAAATAATAATGGAGGATATTCTCTTGTAAAATTATTTAAAAAGGCAAATGAGGCATTAATTTTTGATGAAGAAATAATTAAACCAATTAATATTGAATGAGTTAATTTATAGATTATTTTTAGATCATCTTTTATATAAATATATAAAGTCAAAACACTCAAAATTGATAAGCTTATTACTACTATCAAGGAAGCTGCTCCTGAATGAATAAAATTAGAAAATAATAAACTTGAAATTAAAAGATAAAAAAAACTTTTTAATTTCTCTTCTCTTTTTTCATAGCAATGGATTAATATAAAACAATAAAGAGGAATAAAAATATAACTTAAAAAAGCATAATGACCAATAATTGCTCGGTAATTAAAAAAACCGTTAAATAAAAACAGAGTTGCTGCAAGTAAAGACAAATATATATTAAGTTTAAAAGATTTGTTAACAAGAAAAAAAAACCCAAAAAATGAAATTAATGAAAAAAAAAGAAAAGATAATTTTAGAGCTATTACAGGTGAAAAAAAAACAAATATCATTTGCTGCAACGAATAGTAACCTGATTGTGGATCAGCAAAAAATGGAGTACCACAGCAAAAACTTGGAGAAAACCAAGGAATTGAAAACATATTTTTTTCAAACCAAATTTTTCCAAATATCAAGTTGGGCAAAGATATGCTGTAGTCATGACCAAGATAAGAATTACTATTAGGAAAAAAATTTTGAAAAATAGCTTGATGTATAAAAATTACCAATAAAAGTATTGTACAAAATAAATAATTTTTTTTTAAAAATTCCATAATTTTAATTTATATCAGTGATTTTATAACAGAAACAATATAAAGTACCTATATGCGCTTGTAGCTCAATTGGATAGAGCGCCTGACTTCGGATCAGGAGGTTCTGGGTTCGACTCCTAGCAGGCGCACCAATTACTCACCTATATTTATCAAAGTTCCTTTATCTCTAGCTTTATCAAATGAATAATAAAAAACTGATATTGCAAGGACAAGATAAAAAATATTTAAATAAATAGCATTAAATATATTTTCATAATCTACTTGACCGTTTACTAAAATATTTCTTGTTTCCTCAAATATATAAACTAGAGGTAAAGCATAGGCGATAGATTGAAAGATGCCTGGTAAAATTTCAACTGGGTAGTAAATACAACCAAAAGGAGCTAACAAAAACATCGTAGACCATGCAATGTTTTCAAACGAAGGACCAAATCTGAGTAAACCTGCAGAGACAAATAAGCCTAAGGTAATACCAAAAATATACAAACTTAAAAAAAGAAAAGCCAAAGGAATTCCTAATTCCAATAAAGATATTCCAAACAGAGGAGATGTAAGCAATATAGCTGGGACCAGTCCTATCAAGGCTCTTATTAATGCAGTAACGACTAAAGAAATAATAATTTCACTAATTTTCATAGGAGCGATGAATAGGTTGGTAAAATTTCTACTCCATATTTCCTCTAAAAATAGCATGTTGAAACCAATACTTGTTCTGAATAAAAAATCGTAAAGAATTGCACATGATAGAATTACACCTACAGTACCACTATAGTAAGTACTATGCTCTGTAAAAAAATTTGAAATAAATCCCCATAAAGTTATTTGGATTGATGGCCAATATATTAAATCAAGTATTCTGGGAAATGATCTAGTTATTAAGTAAAAATGTCTCAAAAAAAGTCCATAAATTCTGGTAAAATTCATTTTGTATTTCTCGCTATTTCTAAAAAGACCTCTTCTAGATTTTTTCTACCATGTTTTAATATTAAATCATCAGGTGTTCCTCTATCCACAATCACTCCATCTTTCATCATCAAAACAGAGTTGCACAATCTTTTAACCTCATCCATATTATGTGAAGCAAGCAATACTGAAATTTTTTTTTCTTTTTTATAATTTTCTAAAAATGCTCTTACAAAATCTCCTGTTTCAGGATCCAATGAAGCTGTTGGCTCATCTAGTAGCAGTACTGTGGGATCATTTATTAAAGCTTTTGCCAAACTGACTCTATTTTTTTGTCCCGATGAAAGTTCACCTGTTATTTTATCTAAAAGATCAGATAGTCTTAGTTTATCCGAAAGATAATCAATTCGATTTTCTAAATCATCAACGTTATATAATTTTCCATAAACAATTAAATTTTGTTTAACTTTCAATTTTTTTGGAAGCTCTATATAAGGTGATATAAAATTCATTCTATGTAGAAGAGAAATTTTATTAGTCTCGATATTTTTTCCATTAATTAAAACTTCACCTTTAGTAGGTTTTAATAAACCTAATATCATTCCAATGGTGGTTGTCTTTCCACATCCATTAGGACCTAATAAGCCTACAATTTCATTTTCACCAATTTTAAAATTTATATTACTGACAGCATTCTTTGATTTATATTTTTTTGAGAGATTTATTACTTCAATTGAATTTGTCATTTAATATTTTGACGCTCTCTTCAGTCGATCATTAATTGTTTGTCCTATACCAATATTGGGGATTTTTTCAACAGCAATTTTTTTGTATCCTTTATTTTTGATTTTTCTTATGAGAGGATATAAATTTTTTGCAGCTTTGATTAAATTATTATTCTTACAAAGAAAGAAATAATTTTTTGAATTTATTTTTCTTTTTTTTATTAATACAAATGCTTCTCCTTCATTTGGTTTTTTTACATTCATCCTTAAAGGTATTCCAGGAGAATAATGAAGAGAAAACAGACCTGGTGAAATCTTGTTCTTAGATTTATTCTTAATTAATATTTCTTTTTTTATTGTTTTTTTTATTTTTGAAACACTTAAACCTCCAAGTCTTAGTATTGATGGATTATCTGCAAGGTTAATAATTGTAGACTCCACTCCAATTGAACATCTTCCCCCTTTAAGTATGTATTTTAATTTTCTTCCAAATTCTTCTTTTACATCGGAGGGCTGTACTGAGCTCAGTTTTGAGGAAATATTTGCACTTGGTGCAGCTAACGGATAACTTAAAATTTTAAGTAATCTACGCAGCAGTGGATGTTTCGGAAATCTAACAGCAACCGTATTTTTATTATCGGTTACAAATTTTGATATTTTTGAGTCTTTCCTTAATTTTAATACATATGTAATTGGACCAGGTGAAAATTTTTTATACAGTTTTTTAAAATCTTCATTAATTATGCAATCCTCTTCGAGAGCCTTAAGATTATAGTAGTGAACAATTAAAGGGTTGTTTGTAGGTCTTTTCTTTAATTTGAATATTTTTTTTACTGAGAAATCAGAATAAGCATTCCCAGCTAATCCATAAACTGTTTCTGTTGGTACTGCTATACATTCGTTACTGTCTAAATATTTTTTTGCTTTTTTGATATTTGATTGATTAGATTTCATGTAATAATTATTAATATATGAAAGAAAAAAATTTACCACTTGATTATCAACACAGCTCTTTAGAGGAGCTCACTGAAAAAGCAAATAGTATAATTGAGTCATTAGAGAATGAAAAAAATTTAAATAATTCTGTTGATACTTATCAAGAGTTATTAAAATTAAATAATCTTATTGAAAAAAAATTTCAAAAAAATCTCAAATCTATAAGTGAAACTACAAATAATAAAATCAAGGAAATTATAAAAAAAAATGAAAAATGAAGTTAATAAAATTGCAAAAGATACAAATTATTTTTTAAAAAAATTTATTAATAATCAGAATAGCTCTCATCTTATCAACGCAATGAAATATGGTTTATTTCCTGGAGGAAAGAAAATTAGATCAAAAATACTAATAGACTTTGGTTCTTTATTTTCAATTAGATACAAAACTTTAATACAGATTGGTGCAGCAGTAGAATGTATACACGCTTATTCTCTTATTCATGACGATTTACCTTGTATGGATAATGATAAAATTAGGCGGGGAAAAGCATCAACACATATAAAATATGGAGAGTCTACAGCGGTGCTAGCTGGTAATTCACTTTTGACAATGGCATTTGAAATTTTATCAAACAAAAATTTAGATTTATCTGAAAAGACTAAAATTAACTTAATAAAAAAATTGTCAGAATGCTCAGGACATCTTGGTATAGCAGGTGGTCAATACCTAGATTTGAATTATGAGAAAAAAAAAGTATCAAGGAATAAAATTATTGATATGGAAATTAAAAAAACGGGAATGTTATTTAGTTTTTGTTGTGCAGCCCCAGCAATAATAAAAAATAAAAAAAATTTAGAGATTAGGTTTTTTGAAAATATTGGATCTGATATAGGCTTATTGTTTCAAATTTCTGACGATCTAATTGACCATAAGGGAAATTCAAAAATAGCTGGTAAAAAAACAGGAAAAGATCAAAAAAAAGGTAAAGCAACACTTATTGGTTTACTTGGTTATAATAATGCAGTTAAATATTGTAATAGTTTAATTATAAATATTAACAACAAATTGCAAAAATACAGCTCTAATTCAAAAAAAATAAAACAAACTTTAGAATATATTTTAAACAGAAATAAATGATACACAAAAGCACATTTTTAAAAGATATAAATTTTCCATCTGATTTAAGGAAAATTTCTGAAAAGGATTTACCAAAAGTTGCAAATGAAGTTAGAAATGAAATGATAGATGCCGTATCTCAAACAGGTGGTCATCTAGGTGCAGGTTTAGGTGTTGTAGAGCTAACTGTGGCACTTCATTATGTATTTGATACACCAAATGATAAATTAATTTGGGATGTAGGACATCAATCTTATCCACACAAAATTTTAACAGGAAGAAAAGATAAAATTAGAACACTAAGACAAGGTAAAGGATTATCAGGTTTTACAAAAAGAACTGAAAGTGAATATGATCCTTTCGGCGCTGCTCATAGTTCAACATCAATTTCTTCTGCACTAGGTATAGCTGAGGCAAATAAATTGGAGAACAAATCTTCAAATGTAATTGCAGTAATAGGAGACGGTGCGATGAGTGCTGGTATGGCTTATGAGGCAATGAATAATGCAGGTGCTTCAAAAACAAAAATGATTGTTATTTTAAATGACAACGATATGTCAATTGCAAAACCTGTTGGAGCGATGAGAACATATCTTGCAAAATTATTGACTGGAAAAATATATTTTAGTCTTAGAGAGACTATTAAATTAATTACTTCTGCATTTTCAAAGAGGTTTAGTGCTAAGGCAGGAAAAGCAGAGGATTTTTTAAGATCTGCATTTACTGGTGGTACTATGTTTAATTCATTAGGTTTTTATTATGTGGGACCAATTGATGGACATGATTTATCAACCCTAATTCCAATTTTAAAAAATGCAAAAGACTCAAATCATGAAGGTCCAATTATGATTCATATTAAAACACAAAAAGGTAAAGGGTATAGTTATGCAGAAAAAGCCAAAGATCATTATCATGGAGTTTCAAAATTCAATGTAGACACTGGAGAACAGAATAAAAGCGGATCTAATTTACCATCTTATACAAAAGTATTTGCAAATACTCTTGTAAAGCATGCAAAAAAAGATAGTAAAATAGTTGGAATAACAGCAGCAATGCCAGGTGGAACAGGAATGGATATATTTGGCAAAGAGTTTCCAAAAAGAATGTTTGATGTTGGTATAGCTGAGCAGCATGCCGTAACATTTGCCGCTGGTATGGCAACAGAAGGATACAAGCCCTATGCTGCAATTTACTCAACATTTTTACAAAGAGCTTATGATCAGGTTGTTCATGATGTTGCTATTCAAAGCTTACCAGTAAGATTTGCAATTGATAGAGCTGGATTAGTTGGGGCTGATGGATCAACACACGCTGGTTCATTTGATATTACTTATTTATCAACTTTACCAAATTTTATTGTAATGGCTGCAAGTGACGAAGCTGAACTGGTTAAAATGATAAATACCTCAGTAGATATTGACGATAGACCAAGTGCAATCAGATACCCAAGAGGAGTAGGTGTTGGAGTTGAACTTCCATCAATAGAAGAAAAAATTGAAATTGGAAAAGGAAAAATAATTCAAAATGGAAGTCAAGTATGCCTTTTAAGCTTAGGAACAAGACTTGAAGAATGCAAACTAGCAGCGGAACATTTAAAACAAAAAGGAGTTTCAACTACTATTGTTGATGCAAGATTTGCCAAACCCTTAGACGAAGAATTAATTATTAAATGTGCCAGAGAGCATGAAATTTTACTCTCTATTGAAGAAGGTTCAATTGGAGGATTCGGTTCGCACGTAAAGAACTTACTTGCTGAGAAAGGGATATTTGACAAAGGTCTAAAATTTAGATCAATGAATTTACCAGACAAGTTTATTGAACAAGATACCCCGAACAAAATGTATGAAACTGCTGGATTAAATGCTTCTCAAATTTCCAAAAAAATTTTAGATATTTTATTTAACAAAAATTCTATCAAAGTTGTAAAAAATTAATTATTCTACTGACACTGAGCTTTATTCATTAGATAGTGATCTAATAAAACACAATTCATCATTGCCTCACCAACAGGTACAGCTCTTATTCCAACACATGGATCATGCCTTCCTGTAACAGATATTGTTGTATTCTTTCCAAATTTATCGACAGTATTTCTTGTTGTTAAGATTGAAGATGTTGGTTTTACAGCAAATGAAGCAATAATTTCTTGTCCAGTTGAAATACCACCCAATATTCCGCCGGCATTATTTGAATTAAACTTTAATTTTTTACCTTTTTGTGAAATTTCATCTGAGTTTTGTTCACCACTTAGTTGTGCAGAGTTCATCCCTACACCAATATTAACTCCTTTAACAGCATTAATACTCATGAAGCTAGATGCAATATCAGAGTCTAGTTTTGAGTAAATAGGTGCACCCAATCCGACCGGAATTCCTCTCGCTCTTATTTCAATCACTGCACCACATGATGATCCAGATTTTCTTACTCCTAATAAATATTTTTCCCAAAGTTTAATCATCGATTTGTCGGGACAAAAAAATGGATTTTTTGAAATTATTTTGTCATTCCATCTGTTAGTATTGCACCCCAATATACCTAATTGCGTAACTGCACCAACAACTTTGAATTTCTTACCTAATTTATTTTGCAATACCAATTTTGCTATTGCACCAGCTGCAACTCTTGATGCAGTTTCTCTTGCAGATGATCTTCCACCACCTCTATAGTCTCTAATTCCGTATTTTTTGAAGTAAGTAAAGTCAGCGTGTCCAGGTCTAAATTTATCCTTAATATTTCCATAATCCTTAGATCTCATATCTTTATTATAAATAATTAAGGATATTGGTGTACCAGTAGTTCTACCTTCAAAAACTCCAGACAATATTTGAACTTTATCATCCTCTTTTCTTTGTGTTGTAAATTTTGATTGTCCTGGTTTTCTCTTATCCAGTTCTTTTTGTATATCTTTTTCACTTAAATTAATATTTGGGGGGCATCCATCAACGATACAGCCAATAGCAGGACCATGTGATTCACCCCAAGTAGAGAAACGAAATAGCTTTCCAAATGTATTAAATGACATTATTTATATTATATAGATTATTTTGTTTAAATTATGAATCAAAAAAACTCACTTGGGCTTAATAGTTGTTTTATGGATTTAGATGATCCAATACATTTATTCGATACTTGGATGGAAGAGGCAAAAAAAACTGAGCCAAATGACCCAAACGCAGTAGCGTTGGCAACATCAAATAAAAACAACGTTCCTTCTGTAAGAATGGTCTTATTAAAAGACTTCAATCAAAATGGATTTGTATTTTATACAAATTTAGATAGTCAAAAAGGACATGAATTAAAACAAAATCCAAATGTAGCAATGTGCTTTCATTGGAAAAGTTTACTAAGACAAATTAGAGTTAATGGCACAGTTTCATTGGTGCCCAATGAGGTTGCAGATGATTACTATAATTCAAGAAGTTATGAAAGTAGAATTGGAGCATGGGCATCTAAACAGAGCAAAGAACTTAAAGACAGAGAACAGTTGGATAATTCTATCAAAGAATATAAAAAAAAATATGCAGATAAGAATAAGGTTCCACGACCAAATTATTGGTCAGGATGGAACTTATCTCCCTCAAGTATTGAATTCTGGCTTGATGGAGATAATAGAATTCATGAAAGATTAAAATATACAAAAAATTCTAAGGGAGAATGGATCAGATCTCTTTTGAGCCCTTAAAAACTTCTAGATAAGCTAAATGTTGATAGATTTTTTAAAATTTCTTTTTCTTTAGTATCTTTAAAAACACTCAATGAATTTGAAGCAAGATTAATATAATGTTGAGCTTTCTGGTAGCACTCATTTATTATTTTGTGCTTGTTAATTAAAGAAATTATTTTATCTAAATCATCTTTATCTCTAATATCTTTACTGAACATATTAATTAAATTATTTTTTTGTTCGATCTCCAGCTTTTGATAAAGTAAAATTATTGGAAGTGTAATTTTTCCTTCAAAAAAATCTTGTCCTATTTTCTTACCAAATGATTTAAGTTCAGCGTTGTAATCAAGTGTATCATCAGCAATTTGGAAAGTAAGTCCAAGATTTCTCCCATAAAATTCAAGTGCATCTTTTTCTTTTTTATTACTATCAGATAAAATTGCACCAACTTTTGTAGCTGCTGCAAACAATTCAGCAGTTTTTGCAGAAATAATTTTTAGATAAGTCTCTTCCAACATATCTACTTCACCTTTATGTTGGAGCTGTAAAACTTCTCCTTGAGCTATTTTTGATGAAGTGGATGATAATAATTTCAGAACTTCTATGTTGCCATCTTCAACCATCATCTCAAAGCATCTACTTAGCAAATAGTCACCTACTAAAACTGACGAGTGATTATTCCAAATTTTATTTAAAGTTTCTTTTCCTCTCCTAACTTCACCCTCGTCTATAACGTCATCATGCATTAAAGTTGCACTATGAATTAATTCAACACATGCTGCTAAATTCACATCTCTTGAGCCTTTTGTATAACCACATAATTTTGCAGATCCTAAAGTTAGTAGAGCTCTAAGCCTTTTACCACCAGTTTTCATATGATAGTCAGTCATCTTTTGAACTAGCTCTACATCGCTAATTAATTTAGTTTTAATTTTTTCCTCAGTTAAAATAAGCTTGTCTTCAAGAGAATCCTTTAACTGAAAATATGAATTATTTATCTGATTTTTAAGCTGAACGACTGATCCCATATAAAATTTAAACTAGTATAATTAACTTTTATTTATTACTTATCAATTGACGCACCTTATTCTTCAATTATAAGTAGTCTTTATATTCAACTAATAAATCTATAAGAAATATTTATGTTCTCTTTTTTTAAAAAGAAAAAAATAGTAGCTCATTTAAAACTCAGTGGTGTGATAGGAAATGCAGGAAAATTTAAACAAGGGATAGATTTTGCTGGCCAAGAAGAGATAATTAAAAAAGCTTTTTCATTGAAAAAAGCTAAATGTGTTGCAATTACTATAAATTCACCAGGTGGATCTCCTGTTCAATCCCATCTAATTTATAGCTTTATAAGGCAACAAGCAAAAAAAAATAACAAACAAGTAATAGTATTTGCAGAGGATGTAGCCGCGTCTGGAGGCTATCTTATTGCATGTGCTGGGGATGAAATTTATGCAAACTCAAGTTCTATTATAGGATCAATTGGAGTTATTTATTCGTCATTTGGTTTTACAGAATTAATAAAAAAAATTGGTGTTGAGAGAAGAGTTCATACAGCTGGTAAAAATAAAAGCACTCTTGATCCTTTTCTTGAAGAAAAAAATGAAGATATAGAGAGACTTAAAAACATTCAGTTAGACTTACATAAAGATTTTATAGATGTTGTCGAAAAAAGTAGAGGTACTAAATTAAAAAAATCTGAAGTTGAACTTTTTTCAGGTGAATTTTGGTCAGGTAGTAAATCAAAAACATTAGGATTAGTAGATGGAATAGGAAACGCTCATGAAATTTTGAAAGAAAAATTTGGAGATGACGTGATAATTAAAAAATTTGAAAAGACCAAAGGATGGTTAAGTCAAAAACTTTCTTCCTCTAATCAAATAGATCAATTTGCAAATATTTTAGATGAGAGGTCAATCTGGCAAAGATATGGTTTCTAAAAATAAAAAAAAACAAAAACCAAAATTTCAAACTTTTCAAGAAACTATTTTAAATCTTCAAAAATTTTGGAGTAAACAAGGGTGTATTATTCTTCAGCCGTACGACATGGAAGTTGGAGCTGGTACGTTCCATCCTGCTACAACTCTAAGATCATTGGGTTCTCAACCATGGAAAGCCGCTTATGTCCAGCCATCAAGAAGACCAACTGATGGTAGATATGGTGAAAATCCTAATAGACTTCAACATTACTATCAGTTTCAAGTTTTGATTAAACCTTCTCCTGAAAATATAAAAAAGCTATATCTAAATAGTCTTACTGCAATTGGAATTCATCACAATGATCATGATATCAGATTTGTAGAAGATGACTGGGAAAGTCCTACATTAGGTGCAGCTGGTTTGGGTTGGGAAATTTGGTGTGATGGAATGGAAATTACTCAATTCACTTACTTTCAACAGATGGCGGGTTATGAATGTAAACCAGTCTCTGTGGAGATTACTTATGGTTTAGAGAGGATCTGTATGTTTACCCAGCAACAAAAAAATGTTTACGATTTGTTGTGGAATGATGAGAATGTTAAATACAGAGAGGTTTTTCATCAGGCTGAAAAAGAGTTTTCTGCTTATAATTTCGAGCATGCCAATGTCGAGCAATTATTCAAAATGTTTGATATGCATGAGTCAGAAGCAAAATCTTTAGTTGAAAAAAAAGTTTCACTACCTGCGTACGATCAATGTTTAAAAGCAAGCCATGTGTTTAATGTATTAGATGCCAGGGGGGCAATAAGTGTTGCACAAAGAGCAGGTTATATTGGAAGAATTCGTGATATTACTAAATCTGCTGCTGGAATTTGGATAGATAGTCAAAATTAAAAATGTCTGAATTTTTTTTAGAACTATTTAGCGAGGAAATACCTGCGAGTCTTCAAAAAAATTTAAGAGAAAACTTATTAAAATCTTTTAATGATTTTTTTGAAGAAAAATTTATTTCATTTAAAAGAAGTTCTTCATATTCTACACCAAATAGATTGGTGATATTGTTTGAGGGGGTCCAAAAACAAGCAGTTCTTAAATCTGAGGAAATTAGAGGTCCAAGCACAAAAGCCCCTGAATTAGCTATAGAAGGCTTTATACGTGCAAATAAAATTTTAAAACAAAATCTCTATGAAAAAGAAACAGAAAAAGGTAGCTTTTTCTTCTTTAAAACAAAATCAAAAAAACTTTATACACATGAATTATTAGAGGAGTTTGTTCCAAAAATATTAAATAAAATTCAATGGAAAAAATCAATGCGCTGGGGAGATTTTGCCTTAAATTGGGGCAGACCATTGAAATCTATTTTGGCAATATTTAATAAAAAAACATTAATTTTTAACTTTCATCACATTCAATCATCTAATTTAACCTATATAGATAAAGATTTTGAAGAAAATAGAAAAAAATTTTCTAATTTTAAGGAATATAAAAATTTCTTCAAAAAGGAAAAAATTACAATTGATCCTGTTGAAAGAAAAAAAATTATACAAAAAAAATTTCATTTAATTTTAAAAAAGAAAAATATTATTATAGAGCAAAATCCAAAGTTGTTAGAAGAAGTTGTTGATTTAATAGATCAACCTAATGTTCTTGTTTGTCAGTTTGATAAAAAGTTTTTAAAAATACCTAAAGAGATTTTAATAATCACTATGCAATACCATCAAAAATATTTCCCCACTTTTGATAATAAGGGAAATATTACTAACGAATTTTTAGTAGTTTCAAACAAAAAAGATCAAAAAGGTTTAATAAAGCTAGGCAACGAGAGAGTAGTAGAGGCAAGACTTACTGATGCAGAATTCTTTTGGCAAAAAGATAAATCTCAAAACTTAGTAAAACAAGTCTCAAATTTAAAATCTATGAATTTTTTTAAAGGATTGGGAAGTTATTTTGATAAAGTTCAAAGAATGAGAAAGCTTGGAGGAATGCTTTCAGATGAACTATTAATAAGCAAAGAAAAAGTTGAGTTATCAGCATCAATTTCTAAAGTCGATTTATTATCGGAACTGGTAGGCGAGTTCCCTGAGCTTCAAGGGATTATGGGCGGTTATTTTTCTGAGGCACAAGGCTTTGAGAAGGACATAGCATTATCAATAAGTGAACAATATTTACCTTTAGGGTCAGGGTCTAAGGTTCCCAAAAAACCTTTTAGTGTAGCATTAGCACTATCAGATAAAATAGACACTCTAGTTGGTTTTTTTGGAATTAACCACAAGCCAACGAGTTCTAAAGACCCATTTGCTCTTAGAAGATTAGCTCTAGGAGTAATTAGAACAATTATTGAAAATAAAAATAACATTAAAATAAAAGCTTTGATCAACTATTCAGCTTCACTTTATATAGATCAAGGCTTTAAATTTGAAAATAAACTTTTACAAAAAGAACTTTCTGAATTTTTATTGGACCGATTAAAATTTTATATGAAGGAGAAAAATATTCGAAATGATATTATTCAAGCATCCATTAATTCACATAATTTAGACCAACCCGTAATAATTTTTGAAAAGGCAAAATATCTAGACAAAATAATTTCTAAATCAAACGGATACGAACTAATATCAAGTTACAAAAGAGCCTCAAACATTTTGGAGAATGAGTTGAAAGGACAGAATTTTGAACTTTCAAATACAACTGACCCTGGTATTTTTAAAACAGATTTTGAAAAAAATTTGTTTAAAAAAATAAATGATCTAAGGAAATATTTTTCTTCGATTAATAAAGATGAAGTTTATTCTCAAACTCTAGATAATTTGATAGATTCAAAAAAGGTAATCAATGATTTTTTTGATAATGTAATAGTCAATGACATTGACCCTGGTATTCGAAAAAATAGACTAGAACTTATTCAAATCTTATGTAAAACCTTCAACAACTATGTTAATTTTTCTTTAGTAGACTCCCAAAAATGAAAAAACTAATTTTAAATTTTAAATCTAAAGATAGCAAAAAAATTAAAATCCCCAGAAATTTTTTGGGTGGAAAAGGTGCAAATCTATCAGAAATGGGTCGGATGGGATTACCAGTTCCACCTGGATTTACTATTTCTACAAAAGTATGCGATATATTTTATAAAGATAAAAAAAAACTTAATAAAAGTGTAATCACATCAATTAAAAAAGAGTTAAAGTCTGTTGAAAAAGAAGTTTCAAAAAAATTTGGTGATTTAAAAAATCCATTATTACTATCAGTTAGATCTGGAGCAAGAGTTTCTATGCCTGGTATGATGGATACAATTTTAAATTTAGGATTAAATGATAAAACTGTTGAAGCACTTAAATCAAAAACCTCACATGGTCGATTTGCTAAAGATAGCTATAGAAGATTTATTCAAATGTATGGCAATGTAGTGATGGGTGTTGAAGGATATCATTTTGAGGAATTAATAGAGAATTATAAACTTACAAAAGGTGTCTTGCTGGACACTGATTTAGATGAAAATGACTGGGATGGACTAATTGAAGATTTTAAAAGGACAGTTAAGGAAAGAGCAAATAAAGATTTTCCACAAGATGTTCATGAACAATTATTGGGAGCAATCAGTGCAGTATTTCTGTCTTGGGATAGTAAGAGAGCAAAGGTCTATAGAAAATTAAATCATATACCTGCAGAGTGGGGTACAGCAGTTAATGTTCAATCTATGGTTTTTGGAAACATGGGCGATGACTGTGCAACAGGTGTGGTTTTCACTAGAAATCCATCAGATGGTGCAAACGAAATTTATGGAGAATATTTAATTAATGCACAAGGAGAGGATGTTGTGGCTGGTACAAGAACACCACAATATATAACTAAAAAAGCAAGACAAAATGCTAAAGTTAAAGCTCCATCAATGGAGGAGTCTATGCCCAAAGTTTATAAGCAACTTTATAAGATCCTAAAAAAATTAGAAAAGCATTACAAAGATATGCAAGATGTAGAGTTTACAGTTGAAAATAAAAAACTTTGGATGCTTCAAACACGTTCTGGGAAAAGAACTGCAAAATCTGCAGTTAAAATTGCTGTTGACATGGTAAAAGAAAAATTAATTTCAAAAAAAGAGGCTGTGCTTAGAATTGATCCTCACTCACTTGATACACTCCTCCATCCAACTCTAGATGAAAAAAGTACAATTAAGGTAATCGCAAAAGGTTTGCCTGCCTCACCAGGTGCCGCTAGTGGTAAAGTCGTATTTACATCTGAAGAAGCAGAAAGGCTAACATCAATTATGCAGGATACAATATTGGTTAGGGTAGAAACCTCACCTGAAGATATACAGGGAATGCATGCAGCTAAAGGTATTTTAACTGCAAGAGGTGGTATGACAAGTCATGCGGCCGTTGTAGCAAGAGGAATGGGAAGACCGTGTGTTTCTGGATCAAGTGAAATTGATATTAATTATGAAAAGAAGTCATTTAAAACATCATCGATGGAAATTAAAGAGGGAGATATAATTACAATAGATGGTTCAACAGGAAGAATAATCGAAGGTAGTGTTGCAACTTTAAAGCCAGAAATATCTGGTGATTTTTCAAAATTAATGTCCTGGGCAGATAGTTATAGAAAATTAAATATAAGAACAAACTCTGAGACTTCAAAAGATACTAAAACCGCAAAAGATTTTGGTGCTGAGGGCATTGGACTTTGCAGAACTGAGCATATGTTTTTTGATGAGGAGAGAATTTTATCAGTAAGGGAAATGATTCTTTCTAAAACTAAAGAGGACAGAGCTAAAGCTTTAGATAAACTTTTACCTCATCAAAAAAAAGATTTTACTGAAATTTTTAAGATTATGAATGGCTTGCCTGTTACAGTGAGATTATTAGATCCTCCTCTACATGAATTTTTACCAAAAACAAATAAAGAAATAAATGAATTAGCTGAAACTGTTAATCTTTCAATAAAAGAAGTTGAAACAAGAATAGAGGAACTTCACGAACAAAATCCAATGTTAGGTCATAGAGGTTGCAGATTAGCTATATCATTTCCTGAGATATATGAAATGCAATGTAGAGCAATTTTCGAAGCACTATGTGAGCTTAAAAAAAACAAAATTAAATCAGCTTTTCCAGAAATTATGATCCCATTGGTTTCTACAGAAACTGAAATTAAACTAATGAAAGATTTAGTTAAAAAAGTAGCAATTAAAGTTCAAAAAGAAAATAAATTAAAAATAGAATTTACTGTAGGAACAATGATTGAGCTTCCAAGAGCAGCTATTAAGGCAAAAGAAATAGCAAAACATGCAGAATTTTTTAGTTTTGGTACCAATGATTTAACACAAACTACATTTGGAATAAGCAGAGATGATAGCGGTAAATTTTTAAATGATTACTTAGAAAATAAAATATTTTCTGTTGATCCTTTTGTTTCAATTGATGAGGGAGTATCAGATTTAGTTGAAATAGCTGTAAAAAAGGGAAGAGGACAAAACAAGAAACTAAAGCTAGGTATTTGTGGTGAACATGGTGGGGATCCAAAAAGTATATTTTTTTGTGTTAAGGCAGGATTAGATTATGTTTCTTGCTCTCCATACAGAGTTCCCGTAGCTAGATTAGCTGCTGCGCAAGCAGAGCTAAAAAATTTATACAAAAATAATAAGTAAATACTAACATTATAAATTAGTTCTATCTTTTTTTTAAAATTATTCCAAGGGCAACATCAGATCTAGTAAAAATAGATATTAATATTTGAAGTGGAAATAGAATAATGTTTAAAAAACTAAATCTTAATTCTTTTTTAAATTTCAACATATTTTGAATTGAGGTACCTAAAATAGGTATATTCATAGAATGAAATGTCAATTTAAAATCTTTATTAAAAGCTTTTGTAAAATTTTCTTTATTGAAATGGTTTATATGATGAGGCAAACATAATTGTGCATAATTATTTCTAAAAATTTTAAGAAAGATATTTGATTTTATACTGTGATTAGGTATTTCAACATAAATTGTTCCATCTTTCGATATTTTTTTACTTAAATTTTTAATATATCTTTTTGGATTAGGACAGTGTTCCAACACATGTCTTAGTAAAATTATGTCAAATTTTATTTTTTTTTTTTCTAACATTTTATAATTAAGATATTTAATATTTTTTTTTAAATTAGATGGTTTTTGTAAACTTATATCACTTGCAAAAAGTCTATTTTGATTTTTGCTAAAATAATTAATAAGATAACCATCTCCTACACCATAGTCCAGAATATTTAATTTTTTTTTTTTTATATTTAAAAAAACTATTTTCTCAATTTTTTTTACTTGAAATATACGTAACTTATGAAAAAAATTAACTAAAAAATCAAACTTATATTTTATATCTTTTTTTTGATCTGAGCCTCCATATTTATAAATTTCAGACCACGTAAAACTATTTGCTGGAATCTTATTTGTAAATTCACAATTACATTTTTTACATAAATTAATTCTAAATATATTTTTTAAAAATTTTTTTTCATAAATTGTTCTATTAAAATTATTTTCTTGATTACAATTAAAACATTTATATTTTGTAAATTTTAATTTATTGATCACCATAAGTTGTTAATTACATTTAAAAAAATTTAAGTCTATCGAAGATGTTCCTGCAACTATGTGGTGTGGCGTAAATGGCATATATTAATTATGTGTCTTGTTCCCCTTATAGAGTTCCAGTAGACAGATTAGCAGCAGCACAAGCAGAACTTAAAAAATAATTATTTTTACGAGGGGGCATGTGTAGAATGACTAATAAATCATTATTAACAGAAAATAAAGACTTTTGGAAACTTCAGAGTTGAAGTATTTGAAAGAGTTAGAGATTTAGGATTTAATAATAACCAATTGTATTTATTCATGGAAGATAACCCTTCTATAGGTATGATAAATTTAAATTAAAACTAAACCCTAATATTAATATATTTGGATTATGAAAAATATATTTTAATTATTATCTTATAATGAACTTCCTAAAAAAAACATTTTCACCAACAATTTTAGTTATATCGTTTTTGTTATTTTTTTATACATTTTATAAATCAGAAATTTTTTGGCTTGGAGGCAAAAGAAGTTATTATTTAACTTATTATTTTATATCATCATTATTAATTTTTTTTTCTATCCTTACATTTTTTATTAATCAAAAAATAAAGGAATATTTAATTATTACAGTTATAAGTTTATTAGCAAGTTTATATCTATTTGAGGGATATTTAACTTTTAAAGAGAAACCTTCAAATAAGGAATTTTTATATTCAAAAGATTTAATTTTAAAAGAAAAACTTTTTGAAAAACGAACTGGAAAAAAATGGGATAAAAGAAGCAGATTTGAAATTTACAATGATTTAAAAAAAAAAAATAATAAGGTTGTAGTAAGTGTTGGTCCAGAAATTTATCTTAAAAATAATTTCTCAATTTTTTCTTTATCAGCTATTTCAAATTCTGAAACAATCTTGTGCAATGAAAATGGATACTATGCGATATATCAAAGCGATAGATATGGATTTAATAACCCAGATACAGAATGGGATAAAAATAAAATTGAGTATATTTTAGTTGGAGATTCTTTCACTCATGGCTATTGTGTAAATAGACCAGATGATATCAGTTCTGTTCTGAGAACTTTATCAGGTAAATCAACATTAAATTTAGGACGATTGGGAAATGGACCATTAAATCAGTACGCTACATTAAGAGAATATTTAAATTCAAATGTAAGAAAAGTCTTATGGATTTATTATGAAGGTAATGACTTAAAAGATTTAGAAAATGAAATGAATAACCAAATTTTAATTAATTATTTAAATGATTTAACTTTTACTCAAAATCTTAAATTAAAACAAAATGATATTAATATTTTAACAAAAAACTTTATAAAAAGATATAAGGATAGAGATAGAAATATAGACAAAGAAAAATTAAAATTTAAATTATTTAAATTTATTAAAATTTTTAATACAAGAAATTTAATCTTTCCACCACCACCCGTACCAACACCAAAACTAGAATTTAAAAAAATACTTCAATCCACAAAAGAACTAACAGAAAAAAATAATTCAAAATTGTATTTTGTATATTTGCCTGAATACCAACGTTATAAATCAAATTATAATAATAAAGATTATAATTTGGTTAAAAGTATTGTAAGTGAACTAAACATTCCTTTCATTGACATACATAAAAAAGTTTTCGAAAAAGAAAAAAATCCTTTAAAACTTTTTCCATTTGGACTTTATGGTCATTACAATGTTGAAGGTTACAAAAAAGTTGGTGAAACTATTTTTCAATATACCAAAGATTAGATCTTACTGTTCGTTGGGAAAGGAAATTATAAGGGGCGTTCTGTTGCCAGGTGCCCCAGACCCCGTTTGCTTAATTAACTAAGTTAATTAGGCAGCAAGTGCATAACTTTCGTTAGCAATTATAAATTAGCCCGTTACGGTGGAACAATCCCGAACGAAAGAATAGCCTTTAGTCATCCGTCGAATCTAATTCACCCCCATAAGTTGTAATGGTGGAGGTGGTGGGTACTGCCCCCACGTCCGCAATGTTTATTACGAAATTCGTTTATCGTCATAGTTGGAAAACCAACATTATTAATATAAAAGGAATTACAACAGATTCAATAACAATCATGAAACTTACCAAAGAGCAAGCAGAAGAAATAAAAAATCAACAATCTCAAAGTAACCAAACTAAAAGAGTTACTGCACCGGAGCTTGAAACTATTCTTTATGATGCAATTCCTGCATTAGATCATGGTTTCGTTCGGGTAGTAGATTATATGGGGGATGATACTTCAATTGTTCAATCTGCCAGAGTTTCATATGGAAAAGGAACTAAGCAAGTTTCAACTGACAAAGGTCTAATTAAATATCTTATGAGACATTGGCATAGCACACCTTTTGAAATGTGTGAGATAAAATACCATATCAAGCTTCCAATATTCATTGCACGACAGTGGATAAGACACAGAACTGCAAATGTTAATGAATATTCTGCAAGATATTCAATTTTAGATAAAGAGTTTTATTTACCGTCTTCAGAAAATTTAGCTGCGCAGTCTACTAGTAACAGACAAGGAAGAGGAGATGTCTTAGAAGGAAAACAAGCTAAGGAAGTATTGGAGCTTTTAAAAAGTGATGCCGAAAGAACATATGATAACTATGAAACCATGCTGAATGAAAGATTTGATGGATCTACTATTGACGAAAATAAAAAAGGTTTAGCAAGAGAACTTGCAAGAATGAATTTAACTTTAAACACATATACCCAATGGTATTGGAAAACTGATCTATTAAATTTGATGAATTTTTTAAGACTTAGAGCTGACAATCATGCACAGTACGAAATAAGAGTATATGCAGATATTATGTTAAACACACTTAAAAAATGGGTTCCAATTACTTATGAAGCATTTATGGATTACAGAGTAGGGGGCACTGAAGTTTCATCAAAAGGAAAGTCAATTATTCAAAAACTTATTAATGGCAAGGAAATTAATTTAGAAAGCTCAGGATTATCTAAAAGAGAATGGAATGAGTTGATGGAAGCTTTTAATCTAAAAGACAAATTAGTTTAATAACCAAAATTCTTCAGCCAAAAAATTAAATGGTATCATACCTTTGTAGTTTTATATGCTAATTTAAATTTAAGTTTTTAAATTAAATTCAATAACTCTATTTTTCCGAAATCATAATTTTTTTTAATTCATCTCTACTTATGAATGGATATAAATCCTCTAATGGAGAAGTTGACATTTTGCCATTCTTATTAATCTGAGAAGTTAGTTTAGGATATAAATGTTTTTTAGGATCAATTTTAACTTCTATTATCTCTGCTGTGTCTGTTCTGAGTATTTGACTTAACTTACTATTTATTTCTATATTATTTGAAATACTATTATATTTTAATCCATAGGATTTCACTATTTTTTTAATATTTGGCATTTTTACTCCACTAGAGTCTGATGAACCTACATATCTGTTTTTAAAGTAAGTTTCCTGCGTAACTCTAATAGCGTGATATCCTTTATTCTGAAATATGAAAATTTTTACTTTTAAATTATTTGATTTTATAGTTTGAAGCTCTTGGACATTAAGTTGGAATCCCCCATCTCCAATGATTGTTATTGATCTTTTATTATTCATTGACAATGAGGAACCAATAGTACTTGGTAATCCAAATCCCATTGAGGCCATACCTTTGGCAGTAAAAACTCTTTGACTTTCTTTTGCTTTAAAAGTTTGACCTGATACTGTAAAACATGAACCTGAAGAACCTAAAGGTACTAACTCATTTTTTTTTAATTTATCAGACAATTTATCAACAAAATAATATGGATTAACAAAATTATTATGTTTTATTTGATCTAATTGGGGAGCTACTTGAAATTTTTTTTTTAAATTTTCACAATATGCTTTCCACTTTAAAATATTTTTTTTAAATTTTTTATTTTTTAGTCTTTTACTCAAATTATTAATAAATTTTTTTGCATCACTTTTAATAAACTTATCTATTTTAAGATTAGGCTTTTTAGACTCATTTTGATCTATATCCACCATATGTAAAATTGCATTTCTAGCAAAAGCCCTGACATTATATCCTGTATGTTGGACACCAAGACGAGCTCCAATTGACAATATATAATCAGCGTTTTGTATTATAAAATTAGCATATCTAGGACCATATGAGTTAGCTCGTCCAAAATAATATTTATTTTTTTCTGGTATTATGTCTATTGAGTTCCAAGTTGTCTGACATGGTAATTTAAAATCTTTAATAAACTTTCTTGCGATCGTTTTTGCACCAGATAAATAAACTCCATGACCAAATATTATCAAAGGCCTTTTTGACTTATTCAAATTCTTAATTACATCGCCAATCGATTGTTCATTTGGTGGTGGGTTTATTTTTTTTATTTTTTTATTTTTGAAGAAAAAACTATTATTTTTTTTTAATTCAATTTGCGCGTTTTGTATATCTAAAGGAATATCCACCCAAACAGGTCCTGGCCTACCACTCTTTGCTAAATAACAGGCTTTTTCTATTTCGTATTGAACTTTATTTTTATCACTTAAATTTACTGCATATTTAGTAGTAGATTTCACTGAACTAATAATATCAAATTCTTGAAAGCCCAACTGTCTAATATTCATTTTTTTTTTTGAAAACAATGTAGATACTTGACCTGAAATAACAATCATTGGAACACTATCCATGTAAGCAGCTGTAACACCTGTTATAGCATTTGTTGCCCCAGGTCCTGATGTAACTAAACAAACACCTATAGAATTTATTGTTCTGCCATATGCGTTGGCAGCAATTGAAGCGGCCTGCTCATGATGCATTGGAATTAGTTTAAACTTACTTTTACCAGCAGAGTCCAATAAGTGCATCATTCCACCTCCTGATAGTAAAAAAATATGCTTTGATCCTGTTGTCTTATATAAATAATTCCAAATATAATCTGATACTTTCATAATTTTATTTTATCAATGATGTTTAATATACATTATAACTTAATAAACAATAAGTTGTTTAAAATTTCAAATCGATAATAATATTACTTACTGAATAAAACTATATGTTTTTCAAAACAAAAATTTATCTTCCAAAAATATTTCAAGTATATATTTATTATACAGAGTAAATTTTCTTAATTTTTTCTGCAAAATTTAGATATATTTTTGAAATTTGATGAGATGGATTAGCTTCCACAATCGGCTTACCTTCATCGCTACAATTACCAACCTCAGGAAAAATTGGTATTTCTCCTAAAAACTCTTTTTGAAATTCTTCAGCAGTTTTTTTAACTCCACCTTCACCAAAAA
>CABYOP010000009.1 GCA_902520645.1 uncultured Pelagibacteraceae bacterium
GCTGATCATATGAATAAATTCATAAAAAAGTAAAACTATTTACTTGATGTTTTAAATTATCATTTTTATCCAATAGAGTAAGTATCACTTTAATAAAGACATGGGATCAAGTCTTGTTTGAAACCAATTTACCCTAAAATCTAAGTGTGGACCGGTTGATCTTCCAGTTGAACCAACTGTACCGATTATATCTCCTTGATTAATCCTATCACCAACTGAGACCAATACATTTTCAAGATGGGAGTAAATGGTAGAAATTCCATGTCCATGATCCATAATCACTGTTCCTCCAGTATAATATAAATCATCTTCTGCCATAGTAACAGTTCCAGATCCCGAGGATTTAATCATTGTTCCTTGTTTTGCAGCAATGTCAATTCCATAGTGTGGCCATCGAGGTTTACCATTTAAAATTCGTTGACTTCCATAAACACCACTTATAATTCCTTCAACTGGCATAGTAAATTTTTCTTTAAAGAATTGTAGATTTGAATTTATTGCTCTTGCCTCACCTATAGCATTATTTTCTTTTTTAATTCTTTTATAAACAGACTCAGGTGGAGTGACTTTATTTTCTGCAAGTCCATCAATTCTTTGAATGTTATATTTTCTTTTAAGAACTTTTTTTGTAATTATTGTTTTTTCTCCGTCAAGAATTTTAGTAAATGTAAGATCATATTTTTGATCTCTATCAATCCCAAAAACAAAATCTCCATCTTTTGAGACTTTTACCTCTTTTTTTCCAACTAATATCTTAGCATTTGGATCTGTGGTACCGAGTATAAAATGACCTTGTAAAAATTTTCCTTTGAACTCAATTGCATACGATGGGGATAATAAAATTAATAAAATTAAAACGATCCTATAGATTATTGAGCTGTCCATCCACCGTCTATTATTATTGATGCTCCGGTTATCATTGAAGATGCTGATGATGCTAAAAAGCAGACTGAGGTTGCGATATCACTTTCTGTTGCAACTTTTCCCATTGGAATTTTTCCTAAAACTAATTTTTTAAATTTGTTATTTTTAAAAAATCTTTTTACCATTGGTGTTTCAACAAATGTTGGAGCTATTGAGTTAACTCTTATATTTTTTTTTGCTAATTCAACACCCATTCCTTTTGTTAAACCTTCTATGCCAAATTTTGTCATATTATAAACATTTCTTCCAATCATTCCTACATGACCAAGCTGAGAGGACATATTGATAATTGAACCTGGTCTTTTTTTATTTTTAGACATTATTTTTACAGTCAATTGAGCTACATTGAATGCAGCTTTAAGATTTAAATCTACTAAATAATTCATACTTTTTTGTTTTATTTTTTCAAAAGGTTCAGGAATATTTGTACCAGCATTATTTACTAAAATATCAATAATTTTAATTTTATCTAATTTTTTTTTTAAATCTTTATAATTCATTACATCGCATTGAATTTTAATAATTTTACCTTTAACTTTTGTGATATCTTTTTCTAATTTATCTAAATCAGATTGAGTTCTACTTAATGCAATTATTGTTGCACCTGCCTCTGCGAGTGCAATAGAGCAAGCTCTTCCAAGACCTTTTCCAGCACCAGTAACTAATGCATATTTTTTTTTGAGATCTATTTTTTGAAGATACATTATAAGAATAATATTTTAATATCTGTGTAAATCAACTCCACTGCAACAACTAATATAGCTAATAATCCAAGCCAAGCAATCCATCTATATTTTTTAATCCATCCAGATATTAGTGTAGCAGCTGTGGCCATTAATATTATTGATAGAATTAAACCAAATATTAAAAGTCCATAATGTTCACCAGCAGCACCTGCAACACCTAAAACATTATCTAAACTCATTGTAAAATCAGCTAAAAGAACTGTCCAAATTGCCTTTAAAAAACTTGAATTATCTACATTAATATCTTCCTCTTTTTCAGATCCTTTAATTACATCAACGTAAAGTTTGTACACAATATAAAGTAATAAAAGTCCTCCAATAAGTCTTAACCCTGTAATCTGCAAAAGATAAGCAGTAAGAAGTGTTAATATTATTCTGAGAATTACTGCACCTCCTATACCCCAAAAAATAACTTTTTTTCTTTGTTCAGGTGGAAATTTTGATGCAACCATTCCAATGATAATTGCGTTATCTCCAGCTAAAACTAGATCAATAAATATTATTTGTGTTAAAATCGCTAGTTGTTCAGGAGCAAAAAGTTCAGCAAACATTAATGATTAAGTATCATGTCTGCACCTTTTTCTGCAATCATTATTGTAGGAGCATTGGTATTGCCTGATGTAATATTTGGCATTATGGATGCATCAATTACTCTTAGATTACTTACTCCTCTGACTTTTAATTTTTCGTCAACAACGGACATTTCATCTTGTCCCATTTTACAAGTGCCAACAGGATGAAAAATTGTTTGAGCATAATTCGAAGCTTCTTTTACTAGTTCTTCGTCATCATCAATGTTTATTCCAGGCCTATATTCTTCTGGCGAATACTTTTTAAAAGTTTCAGACTCCATGATTATTTTTCTTGTTAATTTTAGACCTTTAGCTGCAATTATTCTATCATTATCGGTTGATAGGTAGTTTTGTTTTATTTTCGCATAAGTCCTAGAATCTCTATCAACAATACTAACATGACCTCTACTAGTAGGCTTTATATTGGATACTGTTGGAGTAAAAGCATGAAAGTCATGATTTTTAGTTGCACCTAATGTATCCATACTCATTGGCTGAACATGCCATTGCAAATCTGGTAATTCCAATGAAGAATCACTTTTGGCAAACATACAAAGTTGACTTGCACCCATAGTCATCGGGCCAGTTCTTTTAAAAATATATTCCAACCCAATCATTAAATTTCCAAACAGACTATTAATTTTTTTGTTCAAAGATTTAAGACCATTTATTTTATAAATAGGTCTTAACATAAGATGGTCATGCAAATTTTCACCAACACCATTTAAATTTTGTACTGTTTCAATTCCAAGGTTTTTTAATTTTTCAGAATTTCCAATTCCTGATACTTGTAGAATTTGTGGCGAACCAATGGCTCCTGAAGATAAGATAATTTCTCTACTAGCTTTGACTTCTTTTAATTCATCTCCTTGCCAAAACTCAACTCCTTTGGCTATTTTATTTTCAAAGATTATCTTTTTAACGTGTGCATAAGTAATAATTTCTAAATTTTTTCTATTTTTAATTGGATTTAAATATCCTACGGATGTGCTACATCTAAATCCATCTTTCTCTGTAACTTGGAAATAGCCACATCCATGATTATCTCCAGTATTAAAATCTTTAGTTTTAGGTATTCCAAACTCTTCAGCTGCATTTTGAAATTCATCTAAAAGTGGAAGATGAATTCTCTGATCAGAAACAGATAATGGCCCACCAACCCCATGAAATTTATTTTCGCCTCGTTCCTGGTTTTCAGCTTTAATAAAATAGGGCAATACATCGTCCCATCCCCAACCAGTATTTCCTAACTGACGCCAGACATCATAATCTCTATTTTGACCCCTTATATATAACAATCCATTTATTGATGAACTTCCACCTAAAGTTTTACCCCTAGGATACCTTATAGAGATATTGTTCATACTTTCATCAGGCTCAGTTTTGTAACACCAGTCAGTTTTTGGGTTATGCATAGTTTTAAAATAGCCCACGGGTATATGTATCCAGGGATAATTATCTTTGCCGCCAGCCTCTAAAAGTAAGACTTTATGACTAGGATTTTCTGACAATCTATTTGCAAGTACGCAGCCAGCTGATCCAGCTCCAAGAATTATAAAATCATAATTATCCATATTTTAGAACCTTTATAAGTGAATTTTTTTTTTTTTGTAATAAATCTGAACAAAAAAATTGTAAATACCAATATTAGCACTTGTTTTGGATTTCAATATTTGAGAAGCTTCATTTTTTAAAAATAACGAGAGGGAAAATAATGAAAAAAATCATTTCAATGTTATTTGCAGTTGCAATGGTATTTGGGTTTATTTCAAATGCTAATGCTGCAAAAACACTAAAATGTCAGACAGTTCTTAACACTAAAGCTGATGAAGTTAAGATGTTAAAGGATTTTACTGACACTGTTACAACGCTAACAGCTGGATCTCTAAAATTTGAAATTTTACCTGCAGGAGCTGTTGTTGGTGTAAAAGAAACTTTAGATGCAGTTGATAAAGGTCTAATCGATTGTGGTTTCGCGTGGACTCACTATTGGTCAGGTGATCACCCTGCAGCCATGTTATTTGGTTCGCCAGTGGCTGGCGGTGGTGTAGGTATTGATAACATCGCATTCTTATCTTGGTTCCAATATGGTGGTGGTAAAGAATTATATGACCAACTATGGAAAGAAATGGGAAGAGACATTAAAGGATTTATGATTCAACCAGTTGGACCAGAAGCTTTAGGTTGGTTCCCAAAACCAATTAAAGACATGGCTGATTTTAGAAAATATAAATTTAGAACTCCTCCAGGAATTCCAGGACAAACTTATAAAGATATCGGTATCGCATCTGTAGCTATGGGAGGTGGAGATATTCTACCAGCTTTAGAAGCAGGTACAATTGATGCTGCTGAATGGTGTTGTCCAAAACCAGACTTAACTTTTGGTTTTCAAAAAGTATTAAAGCACTACTACTTACAAGGTTTACACCAAGTAGTCGTAAATGCTGACTTTTATATTACTGGAAAAACTTATAATGCAATGTCTGATCATGAGAAGAAGTCTCTTGAAGTAGCCGCTAATGCATCATTAGCTAAATCTTTAAGTTACAGAATCTATGAAAATGGTAAAGCTTTGAAAGAACTAACAGAAGTTCATGGAGTAATTTTAGAAGATACACCTTCTGATTATTTCACAGAATATATGGCTGCTGCAAAAGCTTCTTTAAACAAGAATGCTGCAGATAACAAATTTTTCAATGAAGTATACACTTCAATGAAAGAATTTGCTGATATAGCAGTTCCTTTCTGGAGCGGTTCTCAAATGTCTAATGCTAAGCTAGGAATGGCTCACGCAGCAACATTAAAGTAATCAGTAATTAATCTTAAATTATATAATTAGAGCGGACTTAATTGTCCGCTCTAATTTTTTTTAACAGAATTTATATGGCAGACGAACCAACTAAATTAGATATATCTGATGAAATGATTGCCGAAAGGCGAGGAGGTTCAGGTAAAATGCCAGAAGAGATGCCGTCTTGGATGGCTAGCTCTATAGTTAATATTGATAAATTTAGTAAATGGGTTGGTAATGTTGTTTGCTGGATTTTAATGCCTTTAATTTTTGCAATGACTTATGAAGTGCTTGCAAGAAAATTATTTCTAGCCCCAACAATTTGGGCTTACGATATAAGTCGATTTTTGTATGGAGCATTATTCATGTTAGGTGCTGCATACGCCCTTTCTAAAGGCGTACATATACGAGCAGACTTTTTATACAGAAATTTTAAAACTAAAAATCAAGGTAAGATAGATTTTTGGTTGTATCTTTTATTTTATTTTCCAGGATTATTAGTATTCCTTTATATGACAATAGGATTTGTTGGAGAATCTATTCAAAGAGGTGAGAAAGGTATGGACACTACCTGGATGCCTTACATGTGGCCTATCAAATCTTGTTTATTGATTGGAATTGTTTTTTTATTAATTCAAGGAATTTCAGAGTTATTTAAAAGTTATTGGGCTGCCACCAAAGGTGAATGGCCTGGAGAAGAAAAATGATTGCTGAACTTATAGATCCAGCTATTTTAGGTTTTATTCTTGTAGGAGTAATGCTTTTTGCTATCTTTGTTGGTTTTCCGATTTCATTTACATTAATTTTTTTAGGTTTTGTTTTTGGTTATTTAGGTTTTGGTAAGCTTGTATTTTATTTAATGACCCTCCAATTTTCGATGGTAATGACCGAACAAACACTCGCCGCCGTTCCGCTCTTTGTATTTATGGGGATAATGATGGAGCAAGCAGGTCTGATGGAAAGATTATTTTCTTCATTCCAAATGATGTTAGCAAAAGTAAAAGGATCTTTATATTATGCAGTATTATTTGTTTCTGTAATTTTTGCTGCAGCAACAGGTATTGTTGGTGCATCAGTTACTATTTTGGGAATTATGGCTGCTAAGTCGATGAATAGATCAGGATATGATGTAAGGTTAGCAGCAGGTACTATAACTGCTGGAGGCACTTTAGGGATATTAATACCTCCAAGCATTATGCTTGTTGTCATGGGACCCATCATGGAAATTCCAGTAATCGATTTATTTGCGGCTGCTATAATTCCAGGGATTCTTCTTGCAAGTTTATATGCTGGTTACACCACAATCAGATGTATGATTAACCCAAAATTAGGCCCAGTTCTTCCAGAGGAAATGCGAGCTGCTAGCATGAAAGAAGTATGGGTTGAATTTTTTCTTGGATTAGTTCCACCTGCAGCTTTAGTTTTTGCTGCTTTGGGAAGTATTTTATTTGGTTTTGCTACACCAACAGAAGCAGCAGGTTGTGGTGCAATGGGTGCTTTACTTCTTTCGATAGCTTATAGAAAGTTAACTCTTCCAAAATTACAAGATGCTTTAGTTAAAACTTTAGAGATTACAGCATTAATAATGGTTTTAGTTGCTGCTTCAAACTTTTTTGGAGCAGTTTTTGCAAGATTAGGTACTCCAACACTATTAACTGAGTTTCTATTAGGTCTAGAAATGAATAAGTACATAATCTTAGCCATGATAATGGTTATGATTTTTTTGTTAGGATGGCCACTAGAATGGGTACCAATCGTTATGATTATAGTACCAATTATATTACCTTTAGTTGAGGCTTTAGGATTTAACTTAACTTGGTTTGCAATATTGGTTGCAGTTAATTTACAAACCGCCTGGCTTTCACCACCTGTAGCACTTTCAGCTTATTTTTTAAAAGGAGTAGTACCTGAGTGGGATTTAAAAGATATTTATTATGGCATGATGCAATTTATGGTTCTACAGGTCATTGGTTTAGTTTTAATTATTATTTTTCCTCAAATTGCTCTCTGGCTGCCAACTCTCTTATATGGACAGTAGAATTTATTAGTTTAAAGTAAATTAAGTGAATCAGCCAAAAGTTAAATATTCTCTTTCAAATTGGGATCTTGTTACTGTAAATCCAAATTACAAAACCTGGAATTGGAAAGATCTTTTTTGCTTTTGGGGAGTAAATATACAGAGTGTAATTGGTTTTTCTTTGATTGCGTCTCTATATATAATTTATGGCCTCAATACTTTCGTTGTTTTTTTTGGGACTATTTTAGGATCTTTTTTAGTTTATATTTTTTGTAATTTAATAGGAAAACCTTCTCAAAAATTTGGATTACCTTTTGCAGTTCTTTTAAGATCATCTTTAGGTTTTAATGGTGCAAAGTTTTTTGGATTATTAAGAAGTTTAGTTGGAATTTTTCTTTTTGGTATTCAAACATATTTTTTATCCAAGTTAGTAGTCTACCTTATTAGAATACTTATCTTTTCAATAGACAATACTTTACTAGATCAAGAAATTTTCTTAACTTTTTTATTGGGACTAAATATAATTGATTGGATCTCAATTTTATTAGTAATCGTATTTCAAACAATGCTGTTTAGTATTGGTTTTCAATATAATAAAAAACTAATTAATTATTCAGCAATAATAGTCTATGCAGGAATGATAATATTCTTCTTAACTGTCTTTTTGAGTGATGTTAAAATTACCACTCAAGCGTTTTCTAATATTTTAAACTTTGAGAACTTTTTAAACCAAAATAATATTTTGCCATTAATTACTGTTGCTGGCACTATTTTTGCTTATTTTTCAATTGTGATTGTAAGTTTTGGAGATTTTACAAGATATGTAAATAATGAGAGAGACTTAACTAAAGGAAACTTAAGCTTAATTCTCAACTTAATAATTTTTTCATTTTTTTCTATTGCTATCGTTGTTGGTTCAGATGTTTTTTTAAGTCAAAAATTTCAGGATTTGGATAGAATTTTTACAAATCCAACTGATATAATTGGTAAATTTGATAATCTTCAAATTACAATAGTAGTTCTGTTCTTTATAATAATTGCTTCAGCATCAACTAATTTAGTGACAAATTATATTCCTTCTCAATACTCACTTATTAATTTTATTCCAAATAAACTAAATTTAAAAAGTGCAAGTTATACAATTTCCTTTTTAGGATTAATTGTTGGGATTTTTTGGCTCACTGTTCTAAGTCAAATTGGTATTTTATCTTTTGTAGATACATTCAGTTGTTTTTTTGGGCCCTTATTTGGTGTTATTATTGCCGATTACTATTTAATAAAAAATCAAAATTTAAGCAATAAAGACCTGTATTCGATTGAAAATCAAAGTGCTTATTATTATTCAAAAGGGTGGCACATTAAAGGTACTTACTCAATAATATTAGGTTTTATTTTTTCTGCCTCAACTATATGGAATACTAATTTAATGTTTTTACAATCATATGCATGGATTATAGGTGCATTTATTTCTTGGTTAACGTATTATTTGCTAGCTAAAAAATAATCCATATGCACAAATTTGATTTTGAAAATCAAACAGCCATTATAACCGGGGGAGCCCAAGGTTTTGGATTAGATATTGCTAAAAGATTTTTAGAATCTGGATGTAATGTATTTATTTGGGATATAGATGAAAATCTTTTAAAAAAAACAATAGATGAAATCAACAATCCAAATTTGAATTATCATGTAGTTGATGTTTCAAAGTATGCTGAAGTCAAAAAATTTGTTAGCGAGATTACATCTAAAAATAAAATTGATATTTTAATTAACAATGCAGGAATTACGGGTCCAACGGACCCTCTTTGGAAGTATGATGTAGAAATGTGGAATAAAATAGTTCAAATTAATTTAATGGGCACATTTAATTGCTGTAGGGCAATTGTACCAAATATGATTAAGAATAATTATGGTAGAATAGTTAATGTTGCATCAGTCGCAGGTAAGGACGGCAATGCAAATGCTAGTGCCTATAGTTCTGGAAAAGCGGGTGCAATTGGTCTCACTAAAGCATTAGGCAAGGAATTAGCAGACAAGGATATTGCTGTAAATGCTGTAACACCAGCAGGAGCCAAAACTAGAATTTTAGATCAAATGAGCAAAGAACATGTTCAAAGAATGCTTTCCAAAGTTCCAAGAGGAAGATTTCTTGAGATATATGAGTTTACTTCACTAGTTTGTTGGCTTTCGTCACAAGAGAATACTTTTTCAACTGCTGCTGTTTTTGACATAAGTGGTGGACGATCTACTTATTAAATTAATAATTTATAAATTTTACAGTTTATTGAATTTAAAAATAATTTATCTATAAGAACGGTATGTTAAAAATTTTTAAAATAATTTTTATATCTTTATTTTTATTTAGTTCTGTAGCTGCTGAGAATATAAAAATTTTTGAATTCACTGAGAAAGAGCTCTCAGAACTAGAAGTACGTAAAGTAAGAGGTGCAGATAATAAAACTAATTACTCTGTTGGTTTAAACGAGAATGGTAATTTTTTATTAGCTATAGCAGATAATGCTGCTTCAGGTCTCGGTAAAGAGATAAAAATTAACCTCAACAAAACCCCATTTATTAACATTACATGGAAAATAGAGAAGGATTTAAGAGGAATTAAAGAAAATACCAAAAAAGGGCATGATTATGCAGCTCGTGTTTTTGCAATTAAAAAAACAGGGGCTACACCTTTATCAAATAGAGCAATTAATTATATTTTTTCTAGCAATAGTGAAGTGGGTGAAAACTGGCCAAGTCCTTATACTAAAAAATCAATAGATAATGTATTAGCTTCTACAAAAAAAAATTTTAACGAATGGGTTACAGTAAAAGCAAATGTTAAAGAAGATTTTAAAAGATTTCATGATCTAGATGTTGATGAGCTTGATGGGCTTGCAATAATGGCTGACACAGATAATTCAAAAAAGAAATCAATTTCTTATTTTCAAAATATTTATTTTTCAGAAAATTAAAACTTCAAATATTTATCTAAAATAAAACTTAAAAAAGATAACAAAATAGCTGCTATAATATCTGCTATTGGAATAGCATTTGGGAAGCCAAAGTTCCAAATAATTACACCAATTAACCATATTATATAAATTTTTATTGATGAACTTACAACTTAGTTTCTATTTAATTATAAAAATTTTTGATAATATATTAACATGCCTAAAAATTTTAATCATAAGATTAAGGTTTATTATGAAGATACTGACGCGGGTGGTGTAGTATATTATGCAAATTATCTTAAATATCTTGAAAGAGCCAGAACAGAGGCCTTGATCAAAATTGGCCTAAGCAATCTCAAGATCAGAAACATTTTTAAAGCCTTAATAATAGTCAAATCGTGTAACATTGATTATAAAAAATCAGCTTATTTAGAAGACGAGCTAAATATAAAATCTTATATACTTTCTCTTACAAAGACATCATTTGTTATGAGCCAAACTATTATTAAAAACAAGATAGTAATAGTTGAGGCTAAAATACACTTAGTTTTTGTAAATGAAAAAGCTAAACCAATAAAAATTCCAAAATTGGTTGTAGATAAATTTAAACCTTATATTTCTAACTTTTAATAGTAGACATTTTTTTTGCTTTTTTAAATAACTTAATCATCATTTTTTCTGAAATTACTTTAGTGTTTACATTTCTTGGACTTGGATGATAGCTAGAAATTAAATTTATGTTATTTGGTAATTGATAGATTTTACCATGAGCAAATTTTATTTTTTTTGAAAAGTTATAATTTTTTTTGTAAAATTTAACACAATTATCAAAAGCTACCTTACCAAGTGCTACTATTGTTTTTAAATTTCTTAAATTTGATAACTCAGAGCTAAAGTATTTTGAACAATTATTTAATTCTTCTTTATTTGGCTTGTCTCCAGGTGGAACACACTTCAGAATATTAGTGATATAGGTAGATTTTAATTTTAGACCATCTTTTAAATTAAGAGAATATGGTTGATTGGATATATTTGTTTTATGTAAACATTTAAATAAAAAATCACTTGATTTATCACCTGTAAATGGTCTACCTGTTCTTGTCCCACCATGTGCTGCAGGTGCCAAGCCTAAAATAAGAAGTTTTGAACTTGATTTACCAAATCCTGTAACGGGTTTACCCCAATAAGTATCATTAATATTTTGTTTTCTTTTTTCAGTAGAAATTTTTTTAATAAAATTGATTAATCTTGGACATTCATTGCAATTTATAATTGTTTTATTTAACTTTTTAAATTTAATATTCATTAATGAAATTTTTAAAATTTATTTTAATATTATTTATATCTTTAACCACGCTTGTTAAAGCAGATTCAAAAAAAAATATAATTGAAAACTTAAAAGTAGGAGGGAAGTTAATATTTATTAGACATGCTTATGCACCTGGTGGGGGAGATCCTGAAAATTTTAATATTCATGATTGCTTAACCCAAAGAAATCTCAGCGCAAGTGGCAGAATACAGTCCAGAAAAATTGGTAATTTTTTTACAGAAAATAAGATTAAAATAGAAAAGGTGTATTCTAGTGAATGGTGTAGGTGCAAAGAAACTGCCTCTTTAGCTTTTGAAAATTTTAAAACAAAGAGTTTTTTGAATTCTTTTTATAGTTCAAAATTTGCACAAAATAAAAATTCACAAATGAGAGATTTCCAAAAATTTTTATTAGATTGGGACGAAAAAACTAATTTAATTTTTGTAACTCATTATGTTGTAATTTCTGAGATATTAGATTACCCTTCTTCTTCGGGAGAAATAGTAATTTCAAACAAAAATTTTAAAATCATTGATACTTTAGAAATAGAGTATTAAATTAAATTCATGTCCTCTAAAAGAGCAATGCGACAAGCACAAAAGCAAGCATTTGCTAAACATCGGTCTAATATCACTAATAGTAGATTTAACTTAAAGAAAAAAAATATAATAAATAAAAAAAATAAAGATAAATTGAAAGATTAACTTTGTTGATCAAATTTCTCAATTTTTTTACAAGTTGATATTTTTGAAATACCCTCAATATCATTTAAAACTGACTTCATAAATATTTCTGGTTTTTCTTTATAAAATAATATTTGAGTGTAGAACTGAGGATAGCCGTGCTTTAGGGTAAAAATTTTGCCATTTTCTTCGTAAATATTTCTTACATAAGTGTTTGATTTTTTAACACTAAGGTCAGTTATTCTATATTTCTGGTAAGTTTTTTCATTGTAAACATAATTTCTAGTCATAAGTAATTCATTAAGATTTAAGATGTATTCATTTTTTAAAAATACATCTTCTTTATGATCACACTTACTTAATACTATTATTTCCGAATAACACTTAGTGAAACTAAACATTAAAGTAAAAATTACTAAAAAAAATTTTTTTAAATTACTCTTTTTCATTTTTATCAGCAAAAAATAATGCGATTAAAAATATGATTGTCCATATAAAAACACCAATAGTTTTAATGAATGATGTCTCTGCGGCCCAGACCTCAAGAAAAAGGGCACCAATTATTATTCCAATAGCATAAATAATACTAATTAATTTTACTTTACTCATACAGACCTTTATTCTTTAATTTGATTTTTTTTGAATAAAGACATTCCATTATTTATCTTGTATTCATAAGACTCATTAAAGCTCTCAAGCTGCCAGCCTGATAATCTTTTTTTTATTGACTCTAGATTGTTTTTTTTCCAATCATCAGTTGTATCATCTTTCTTCCATATTTGCTTTTCTTCATTGCTTCTTCCACATCCATAACAATACCCTGTAGAAGGATCTGTTTTGCAAATGCTTATGCAAGGTGAAATAATCATTTTTTAAAAGTAATATAAAATTAGTCAGATAAATAGATAATTTTTGAGTATTTGTCATTGGACAAATAGTTTCAATAATATATAAAACCTCGTAATTTGTGGGGCGATGGCGGAATTGGTAGACGCGTTGGTCTTAGGAACCAATATGGCAACATGTGAAGGTTCGAGTCCTTTTCGCCCTACCATTAAAATATTATGAAAGTCACAATAGAAAATAAAAAAGGTTTAAACAAAGATCTCAAAATTTTAATCGATAAAGAGACAATGAACTCTTATATGGACGAGAAGTATGAAGAGATTAAAGGGACTGTAAATCTTAAAGGTTTTCGACCAGGAAAAGTTCCAAAAGAAGTTTTAAAAAGACAATTTGGTAAGGCTGTATTTGGAGAAGTTTTAGATAAAGTTTTAAAAGATACTTCAACAAAAGCTTTAGAGGAAAATAAAATAAAACCAGCTGGTCAGCCTAAGTTGGATCTAAAAACTTATGGAGAAGATAAGGAGCTAGAATATGTATTATCAGTTACAGAATTACCTAAAGTTGATATTAAATCATTAGAAAATATAAAGTTTGATCAATACACTGTTAAAATTGATAATATTGAAACTGATAAAAGAATTAAGGAAATAGCAAAAAACCAACCAAATTTTAAAGATACAAAACCTGAAACGAAAGCTGAAGAAGGTGATCTAGTTTCTTTGGATTACAAAGCAACAGTGGATGACAAAGAATTTAAGGGGAATGAAGGAAAAAATACTCAATTAACTCTAGGAAAAGATTTATTCCTAAAAGGTTTTGATAAGCAGTTAATTGGAGTTAAGAAAGATGATGAAAAAATAGTTGAGGCAATATTACCTGAGAATTTTCCTGAAAAAAATTTGGTAAACAAAAAAGCTAAATTTAATTGTAAAATTTTAAATGTAAAACAACCAGAAGAAGTTAAAATTGATGATAATTTTGCAAAAAATTTAGGCGCGAAAGATTTAAAAGATCTTAAAAATTTAATTTCAAGACAAATAAATGATGAATACAAAAACTCACTCGATCAATTATCAAAAAATCAGATTTTAAAAGAAATAGAAAAGATTAAAGTTGAAGAAGTTCCTGAAAATCTCATCCAGGAAGAAGTTAAAATTCTCTCCCAAGGAATGCCAGAAGATGAAGCAAAAAAAAATAAGAAAACTTTTGAGGAAAAAGCTAAAACCAGGATTAAAACTGGATTGATCTTAAATGAATTTGGAGAAAAAAATCAGATAAAAGTAAGTGAAGTTGAAATTCAGAATGAGGTTCAAAAACAACTTAGGATGATGCCAGGACAAGAAAAAATAGTAATGGATTTTTATCAGAAAAACCCATCCGCTATTGCTAGCTTAAGAGGAACAGTATACGAAGAAAAAATTTTAAATTTAATCAAAGAAAAAGGTAAAGCAAATAAAAAGGAAATATCAAAATCTGAAGCTGAAAAAATTTTAAAAGAAGCACATGAGCATAGTCATGATCACGATCATGAAAAAAAAGATAGTAAGAAAAAGTCTGAGGCAAAAACTGCTAAAGAAAAAAAACCTACAACAAAAACAGCAAAATCAAAGCCAGCTGCTAAAAAATTAAAAAAAGTTAGCAAAAAGTAATCTCAAGTTGTATAAGTGAAGTCGAATCAATTATGACAACAAAATTATCTGAATACATGAGCAACCTAGTTCCTATGGTTGTTGAACAATCAAGTAAGGGTGAGAGAGCATACGATATTTATTCAAGACTTTTAAAAGAAAGAATAATTTTTCTAACAGGTCAAATTAATGATAATGTAGCTTCACTAGTAACTGCTCAATTATTATTTTTAGAAGCAGAGGATCCTAAAAAAGAAATTTATTTATATATCAATAGCCCTGGTGGGTTAGTAACAGCTGGCCTTGGTATTTATGACACTATGCAATATGTAAAACCTGATATCTCAACTCTATGCATAGGGCAGGCAGCATCGATGGGATCATTTTTATTAGCAGCTGGAACCAAAGGAAAAAGATTTTCATTACCAAATTCAAGAATAATGGTTCATCAACCCTCAGCTGGTTTTCAAGGTCAAGCTACTGATATTGAGATACATGCGAATGAAGTTTTATCATTGAAAAAAAGATTAAATGAAATTTACTCAAAACATACAGGTAAAAGTGTTGATGAGGTGAAATCTGCTCTTGAAAGAGATAACTTCATGACAGCAGATGTAGCAAAGTCATTTGGTCTTATTGACGAAGTTGTAGAAAAAAGATCTTAATACACAATATATAGAATTAGATTAATCCAAACTTGATTATTAGGAGTCATCTATAATAAAGTATTTAAATTGATTCGTTTAAAAAATTATGACAACAAATAATAAAAATATACTCTATTGTTCTTTTTGTGGAAAGAGTCAGCATGAAGTTAGAAAACTAATTGCTGGACCGACTGTTTTCATTTGTGATGAGTGCGTTGAATTATGTATGGATATTATTAAAGAAGAGAGCAAAGATACTTTTGTTAAACATCAAGACGGTCTTCCATCACCTAAAGAAATTTGTACAGTCTTGGATGATTATGTAATTGGACAAGCGCATGCTAAAAAAGTTTTATCTGTAGCAGTCCATAATCATTATAAAAGATTAAATTACGAGAGTAAGACTAGTAAAAATGTTGAGCTCTCTAAATCAAACATACTTTTAGTTGGTCCTACAGGTTGTGGTAAAACTTTATTAGCACAAACACTTGCAAGAATTTTAGATGTTCCATTTACAATGGCAGACGCAACTACATTAACTGAAGCAGGCTATGTTGGTGAAGATGTTGAAAATATAATTTTAAAGTTATTGCAAGCTTCAGATTACAATGTAGAAAAAGCTCAAAGAGGAATTGTATACATAGATGAAGTTGATAAAATAAGCAGAAAATCCGAAAATCCATCAATTA
The DNA here is from genome assembly GCA_902520645.1 of uncultured Pelagibacteraceae bacterium. Classification (GTDB taxonomy): domain Bacteria; phylum Pseudomonadota; class Alphaproteobacteria; order Pelagibacterales; family Pelagibacteraceae; genus Pelagibacter. Next base: position 15,801 of record CABYOP010000009.1, read on the forward strand.
CGAGGGATGTTTCTGGTGAAGGTGTACAACAAGCTTTACTAAAAATCATGGAGGGAACTGTTGCGAGTGTGCCTCCACAAGGTGGAAGAAAACATCCTCAACAAGAATTTTTACAAGTTGATACAACAAATATATTGTTTATTTGTGGCGGTGCTTTTGCTGGATTAGATAAAATAATTTCTCAAAGGGACAAAGGTACTTCAATTGGATTTGGTGCTGATGTAAAAAATACTCAAGATAAGAAAACTGGCGAGTGGATGAAAGGACTTGAGCCTGAAGATTTATTGAAATTTGGACTAATTCCAGAGTTTATAGGTAGACTACCAATGATTGCTACTCTTGAAGATTTGGATGAAAAATCTTTAATAAAAATATTACAAGAGCCTAAAAATTCTTTAACCAAACAATATCAAGAATTATTTAAATTAGATGGTGCTAAACTAGTATTTAAAGAAAATGCTCTTAAGGAGATAGCTCAAAAGGCAATTAACAAAAAAACAGGTGCAAGAGGATTAAGATCAATCTTAGAAAATATTTTATTAAAAACAATGTACGACTTACCAAGTCAAGAAAATATTGATGAAGTAATTGTTGATTCAAGCGCTGCAAAAGGTCACTCTCAACCTATTTTGGTTCATTCAAAAGGTGACAGTAAATCTAAGTCAAATAAGACTACAGCGGCTTAATATCCTTAATATCTAACAAAAACCTATTGCAAAATAAAATATAATATCCATATTATGACTATGGATGTTAAAATTTCATTACCTCTGCTACCTTTAAGAGACATCGTAGTATTTCCAACTATGGTTATTCCATTGTTTGTCGGAAGGGATAAATCTATTTCAGCATTAAATGAAGTCATGAAAAAGGATAAAAAAATTATCCTTATTACACAAAAAAATTCTGAAATTGACGATCCAAGCAAAACTGATGTCTTTATGTATGGATGTGAAGGTAACATTTTACAATTACTTAAACTACCAGATGGCACTGTTAAGGTTTTAGTTGAAGGAATAAAAAGAGTAAAAATTTTAGATTTTAAAGACAACGAAAAATTTATTACTTGTGATTATACATATTTCAATGATGTTTTGTCTAAAGATGAGGATTTATTTCCATTAGCAGCTACAGCTTTAAGAAGACTAGAGAAGTTGACCTCTGTTAATAAAAAAATTTCTAATGAAACAATAAATACTATTAAACAATTAAAAGACCCATCTCAAATTGCAGATAATATAGCGTCACACATATCAGCCTCAATTCCTGAAAAACAACAAATTTTTGAAACAAACGATGTCAAGAAAAGATTGAATTCTATAATCAAAATCATGGAAAATGAAACTAGTATAATTGGCGTTGAGAAAAGAATTAGAGGAAGAGTTAAAACTCAAATGGAAAAAACTCAACGTGAGTATTATTTAAATGAGCAATTAAAAGCTATTCAAAAAGAACTCGGTGAAATTGAAGATGGTAAAGATGAAACCTCGAGCATAAACAAAGCTATCACTAAAGCTAAGATGCCTAAAGAAGTTGAAAAAAAATGTCTTCAGGAGTTAAAAAAATTAAAAAATATGAGCCCTATGTCAGCTGAGGCTACAGTGGTAAGAAATTATTTAGATTGGATGACAGAACTTCCATGGCATAAAAAAAGTGAAGTTGACATTGATTTATCCAAGGCACAAAATACTTTAGACAAGGACCATTTTGGTTTAGAAAAAATTAAAGAAAGAATAGTAGAGTTTCTTGCAGTTCAAAAAAGAATGGAAAAGATTAAAGGGCCAATTTTATGTCTAGTTGGACCGCCGGGTGTAGGTAAGACTTCATTAGGGAAATCAATTGCTAAAGCTACAAATAGAGAATTTGTAAGAATGTCTGTTGGAGGCATGAGAGATGAAGCTGAAATCAGGGGTCACAGAAGAACTTACATCGGTTCTCTCCCTGGAAAAATTATTCAGATGATGAAAAAAGCTGGAACTAAAAATCCTTTAATTTTATTAGATGAAATTGATAAAATAGGAAATGATTATAGAGGAGACCCTTCTTCTGCTTTATTAGAGGCTTTAGATCCAGAACAAAACACAACTTTTAACGACCATTATTTAGAAGTAGATTACGATTTATCAGATGTGATGTTTGTTACAACTGCAAATACACTAAATATACTTCCACCATTACTAGATAGAATGGAAGTCATTAGACTTGCTGGTTATACAGAGGATGAAAAAATAAGTATTGCAAATAAATACTTATTACCTAAACAAATTAAAGATAATGGTGTTAAAGAGAAAGAAATGAATTTAAGTGAAGATATTATCAAAGAAGTAATAAGAGGCTACACAAAAGAGTCTGGGGTTAGAAATTTAGAAAGAGAAATTTCAAAAATAGCACGTAAAGTAGTTAAGAAAATAGTTTCTGGAGAAGAAAAGGAAGTTAATGTTAATAACAAAAATTTATCTGATTTTCTTGGTGTACCAAAATTTAATTTTGGAGAACTAGAAACTGATAACAAAGTTGGTATTGTTGTTGGACTTGCGTGGACAGAGTATGGTGGAGAGATACTTAAGATTGAAACAGTGACCATGCCCGGTAAAGGAAGAATGCAAATTACAGGTAAGCTAGGTGATGTAATGCAAGAGTCTGTAAAAGCTGCAAAATCTTTTGTGAGATCCAAATGTTTAGAATATGGAATTATTCCTCCTGTGTTTGAAAAGAAAGACTTTCATATTCACGTTCCTGAGGGTGCCACACCTAAAGATGGTCCATCAGCTGGAGTTGGAATGGTTACGTCCATTGTATCTTCAATTACAAATATCCCAGTCAGAAAAGACTTAGCAATGACAGGTGAAGTTACTTTGACAGGTCAGGTTTTGCAAATTGGTGGATTAAAAGAAAAATTATTAGCAGCACACCGAGCAGGAATTAAAGAAGTTTTAATACCAAAAGAAAATGAAAAAGACCTTGTAGATATGCCAAAAAAAATAATGGATGATATAAAAATTACTCCTGTAGAGCATGCTGATCAAGTAATCAAGATAGCATTAACCAAAGAATTAAAACCTACTGAATGGGTTGAAGTTGATATATCTAAAAAAGACGACAAATCTCAAGCTAGCATTCAGTAAGAAATAAACCTTTTAAATGGAACTATTAATAATTTTTTTTGTGATTATATCCTTGGGTATTTATTTACTTAGACCTATTACTAAACAAGAGAAAGACAGCTTTGAAAATAAGACTAATTGGAGGGGTGGATTTTAATATTTTCCACTATTTTATACTAATTAATAGATCTTGACGTTATTGATCTAAAAGATATAAATCACGTTACTTTTTGGTTATGGGCGGTTAGCTCAGTTGGTAGAGCATCTCGTTTACACCGAGGGGGTCATAGGTTCGAGTCCTATACTGCCCACCAAGAATCAAAAGTGGGGGTGTAGCTCAGTTGGTTAGAGCGATCGCCTGTCACGCGATAGGTCGAGGGTTCGAGTCCCTTCACTCCCGCCACTTTTTTTTCAAAATTTTAATTAATTACCTAATGCATTGATATTATTACCTTTTTCAGCTTACCTTATATAAGTCATTGAAATTGTTAATTTTTTTTTTCAGGAAAATGTGACGTATGAGCGCTTCAAGAACAAAAAAAAAGTGCTATATAGACTTCAATGTTATCTGATTTTTTACAAAACTACTTACCTATAATAATTTTTTTGGTTCTAGCATTAGGACTAAGTTGTGCTTTTGTGGTAATTAATTTTATTCTTTCACCCAAAAGACCTGATCCTGAAAAGCTTTCTGCATATGAATGTGGATTTGAACCATTTGAAGATTCAAGGATGGAGTTTGATGTAAGATTTTATTTAGTAGCAATATTATTTATTATTTTTGATTTAGAAATTGCTTTCCTTTTTCCATGGGCAATTTCTCTTGGAAATATTGGTTTATTAGGTTTTTCATCAATGATGATTTTTCTCTTTATACTTACAATTGGTTTTATTTATGAGTGGAAAAAAGGCGCTTTAGACTGGGAATAAAATTTAATTACAATGCAAAACAAAATAGATCAGGTTCCTGAAGAATTTAAACAACTTGCAGACGACTTTAGCAAGAATGGATTTATTACAACTTCACTAGACAATTTAATAAATTGGTCAAGAGCAGGATCGCTTCATTGGATGACATTTGGGCTAGCCTGTTGTGCTGTTGAAATGATGCAAACATCTATGCCAAGATATGATCTTGAAAGATTTGGTGCTGCACCAAGAGCATCCCCAAGACAATCAGATGTAATGATTGTAGCAGGCACTTTGACTAATAAAATGGCACCTGCTTTAAGAAAAGTTTACGATCAAATGCCAGAACCAAGATACGTTATTTCCATGGGAAGTTGTGCAAATGGCGGTGGATATTATCATTATTCATATTCTGTAGTGAGAGGTTGCGATAGAATAGTTCCAGTTGACGTTTATGTACCTGGATGTCCTCCATCAGCAGAGGCATTGCTTTATGGAATATTACAACTTCAAAAAAAAATTAGAAACAAGGGTTCTATAACGAGATAGTTATGAATAATTTAATTGATCTAGAAAAAAAAATTAACTCGGAATTAACAACTAAAATTAATAGAACTGAGATTAAACATAATCAGATTTATCTTGAAACAGACAAAGACGATCTTATTGATGTAGTTTTGTTTTTAAAAACAAACAATGATACTAAATTCAGACAACTTATTGATATTACAGTTGTTGATTATCCAGAAAATAATCAAAGATTTGAAGTAGTATATTTATTTTTAAGCCATGAATTTAATCAAAGATTAATTTTAAAATATACAATTGCAGAAAATGAAATCATACCATCCATAACTAGTATTTTTCCAGGAGCTAACTGGATGGAAAGAGAAGTATTTGATATGTACGGTGTTTCTTTTAAAGATCATCCAGATCTAAGAAGAATACTAACAGATTATGGCTTTGAAGGACACCCACTTAGAAAAGATTTTCCTTTAACAGGACATACAGAGGTTAGATACAGTGAAGATCAAAAAAAAGTAGTAAGCGAGCCAGTCAAACTTGAACAAAACTACAGAAACTTCGATTACGAAAGCCCATGGGAAGGCACCAAATATATTAAAGAAGAATTAGATAATAATGACAAAAAAAATTAAAAACCTTAATTTAAACTTCGGTCCTCAACACCCAGCTGCTCATGGTGTGTTAAGATTAATTTTAGAATTAGATGGTGAAGTAGTTGAGAAAGCTGATCCTCATATTGGATTATTACACAGAGGCACAGAAAAACTAATTGAAAACAAAACTTATATGCAAGCAGTTCCTTACTTTGATCGTCTAGATTATGTTGCTCCAATGAACCAAGAACATGCCTTTGCTTTAGCAACCGAAAAAATATTAGAAATAGACGTTCCAATTAGAGCCCAATACATAAGAGTTATATTTTGTGAAATAGGAAGAATTTTAAGTCATATATTAAATGTCACTACGCAAGCTATGGATGTTGGTGCTCTGACTCCTACTTTGTGGGGATTTGAGGAAAGAGAAAAGCTAATGGGTTTTTATGAAAGAGTTTCTGGTTCACGACTTCATGCAAATTATTTTAGAGCAGGTGGAGTTCATCAAGATTTACCCCAAGGCTTGGAAGAAGATATAGCTGAATTTTGTGAAACATTTCCAAAAATAATTAATGATTTAGAAAGTTTATTAACAGAAAATAGAATTTTTAAACAACGAAATGTAGATATAGGAGTTGTTACCAAACAAGATGCTTTAGATTATTCTTTTTCAGGCGTGATGATTAGAGGATCAGGCGTTCCATGGGATTTAAGAAAATCTCAACCTTATGATTGTTATAAACAATTAGATTTTAAAATTCCAGTTGGGAAAAATGGAGATTGCTATGACAGGTACTTATGCAGAATAGAAGAAATGAAAGAAAGTGTATCTATTATTAAACAGTGTCTTTCTAAAATGGAAAAAGGTCCAATAAAATCTTTAGATGGCAAGATAAGCCCACCTTCAAAAAAAGAGATTAAACAATCAATGGAAGCACTTATTCATCATTTTAAACTTTTTACTGAGGGTTATAGAGTTCCTAAAGATGAAATCTATACAGCAGTCGAAGCTCCCAAAGGTGAATTTGGTGTTTATTTGATTTCAGATGGATCAAATAAACCATACAAATGTAAAATTAGAGCTCCTGGATTTTCACATCTACAATCAATGGACTATTTGATTAAAGGACATATGCTAGCTGATGTACCAGCAGTATTAGGGTCGCTGGATATAGTTTTCGGAGAGGTAGATAGATGAGTTTAAGAAGACCAGCAAAAAATCAGCCAGAAATTTTTGAGTTCAGCTCTTCCTCAATGGAAGAAGCAAACAAAATAGTTTCAAAATATCCTAAGGGGAAACAGCAAAGTGCTGTGATGGCTTTATTATATATTGCTCAAAAACAGAATGATAACTGGATCCCATTAGTAGCAATGAAATGTATCGCAAAGTTTTTAGATATGCCTTACATAAAAGTTTACGAGGTAGCAACTTTTTACACTATGTACAACTTATCACCAGTAGGAAAATATTTTGTTCAGGTTTGCACTACTACTCCTTGCATGATCAGAGGAGCAAATAAATTAGTTGAAGCTTGTAAGGAAAAAATTTCAGATAAAGAAAATGAATTATCAAATGATAAAAGTTGTTCTTGGATGGAAGTAGAATGTTTAGGAGCATGTGTCAATGCTCCTATGATGCAAATTAATGATGATTATTATGAAGATTTAGATAAAGAAAAAACAGTAGAAATATTTGATAAAATTTTAAAGGGTGAAGACCCAAAACCAGGATCTTATCGAGGACGATTAAATACAGAGCCTGAAAATAATAGAAAAACACTTATGGATGAAAAAAATGCTTAAAGATCAAGATAGAATTTTTAAAAATTTGTATAATGATATGGGTGCGGATGTTAAATCTGCTCAGACAAGAGGCGATTGGGTAAATACCTCAGAATTAATAGCAAAAGGAAGAGATTGGATTATTAATGAGGTAAAAGACTCACAACTCAGAGGAAGAGGTGGTGCAGGATTTCCTACAGGTTTAAAATGGTCTTTTGCTCCTAAAGAAGTCGGATCTAGACCTCATTATTTAGTTATTAATGCAGACGAGTCGGAACCAGGTACCTGTAAAGATAGGGATATTCTAAGATTTGAGCCTCACAAATTAATCGAAGGATGTCTAATAGCATCTTATGCAGTTCAAGCTCATGTTTGTTACATTTATATTAGAGGTGAATATTTTATAGAGGGTCAAAAATTACAATCAGCTATTGATGAAGCTTATGAAAAAAATTTAATTGGTAAAAATGCTGCTGGATCTGGATGGGATTTGGATATCTACATTCACTATGGAGCAGGTGCCTATATTTGTGGAGAAGAAACAGCTTTACTTGAAAGTATAGAAGGTAAAAAAGGTCAACCAAGATTAAAACCTCCTTTTCCAGCGTTGATTGGACTTTATGGATGCCCAACGATTATTAATAATGTTGAAACGATAGCTGTTGTTCCAACAATTCTTAGAAGAGGTGGAAAATGGTTTTCCTCGCTAGGTAGAGAAAAAAATACAGGTACAAAAATTTTTTGTATTTCAGGCAATGTGAATAATCCATGTAATGTTGAGGAAGAAATGAATATTTCTTTAAAAGAATTAATTGAGGTACATGCAGGAGGAGTTGTAGGTGGATGGGAAAATTTACAAGCTGTAATTCCAGGTGGTTCATCAATGCCACTAATACCAAAAGAAAAATGTGAGACATTAACCATGGACTTTGATTCACTAATGGCTGAAAAGAGTGGATTAGGAACTGCCGGAGTTGTAGTTATTAACAAGGACCAGGACATTATTAAATGTATGGCAAGGATAGCTAGATTTTACAAACACGAAAGTTGTGGCCAATGCACACCATGTAGAGAGGGCTCAGGATGGATGTGGAGAATGCTAGAGCGAATGGCAAAAGGGGAGGCTACTAAAGATGAAGTGGATATGCTTGGTGATGTAACAAACCAAATTGCTGGTCATACTATTTGTGCATTTGGTGAAGGATCATCATGGCCAGTACAAGGATTGTTAAGACATTTTAAAAAAGAAATTGAGGAAAGAAATAATTTAGACCCTATTGTTCAGAAAAAAAATAATATTCCTTATTTGGTTGACCAACATTTATTAGATAAAAAAAATGCCTAAATTAAAAGTAAATGACATTGAAGTTGAGGTAGAAGACGGTTTAACAGTTCTACAGGCGTGTGAAAAAGCTGGAGCAGAAATTCCTAGATTTTGTTATCACGAAAAATTATCAATAGCAGGTAACTGTCGAATGTGTTTAGTTGAAATGGAAAAATCTCCTAAACCAATTGCGTCTTGTGCAATGCCAGCTGCAGAGGGAATGAATATTAAAACCAACACTCCTTTTGTAGAAAAGGCTAGAAAAGGAGTTATGGAATTTTTATTAGCTAACCATCCTTTAGACTGCCCAGTGTGTGACCAAGGTGGTGAGTGTGACCTTCAAGACCAGTCTATGTTTTATGGAGTAGATAAATCAAGATTTAAAGAGAACAAAAGAGCTGTACCAGAAAAACATATGGGACCATTAATTAAGACACAAATGACAAGATGTATACATTGTACGCGATGTGTAAGATTTGCGACTGAAGTTGCTGGAGTGTCTGAGTTAGGTGCAATTGGTAGAGGAGAGGATATGCAAATTACAACTTATTTGGAGCAGTCAATGCAATCAGAGTTGTCAGCAAATGTAATAGATCTTTGTCCAGTTGGTGCTTTAACTTCAAAACCTTATGTTTTTGAGGCGAGACCATGGGAACTTAAAAAAACTGAGACTGTTGATGTGATGGACGCTGTTGGATCAAATGTAAGAGTAGATACGTATGATTGGGAGGTTAAAAGAGTTTTACCACTAATTAATGAGGATATAAATGAAGAGTGGATTTCAGATAAAACAAGATACGCATGTGATGGATTATCAAATCAAAGACTAGATACACCTTTTATTAAATATAATGGTAAATTTGAAAAAGCATCTTGGAGTGAAGTATTTAAGATTATCAAATCAAAATTTGAAAATTCATCTAAAGATAAAGTTTGTGGTTTTGTTGGAGATTTAACTAATATGGAGACAGGTTATATTTTTAAGGAGTTTTTTGATAGAACTTTAAACAATAATAACTATGACTCAAGATCAGATAACAGATTTCTAGATAACTCTGAAAGAGAGAATTATATATTTAATTCCTCTATAAATGGAATTGAAGATGCTGACTTAATATTTTTGATCGGAGCAAATCCTAGATATGAGGCTACAATCTTAAATGCTAGAATTAGAAAAGCCTTTGTAAATAATAATACAAAAGTAATCTCATTAAATGATTCAGGTGATCTAACTTATCCTTATAAGAATTTAGATGGTCAAACCCAAACTATAAAAACTATTTTTGAAGGGTCTGAAGAAATATCTAAAGAAATTATTAGCGCAATTAAGCCAATGATTATAATTGGTGAGTCTTTACTAAAGTTAAATTCTGCAGAACACTTATTTAATTTAATTAAAAATTTTTTGAAGAAAAATAATAAATTCACAGAGGATTGGAACCCACTAAATATTTTATCCTGCGATGCTGCAACAGTAGGTAATTTTGATCTAGGAATATTAAATAGTGAAAAAAATTTATTAGAAGAATTAAAATCTAATAAATTTGAAATTGTTTATTTAGTTGGACAAGATAATTTAGAGTTTAATAAAAAAGATGAATTTGTAATTTATCAAGGGAGTCATGGGGATAAGGGTGCAGAAATTGCAGATATAATTTTACCAGGATCAGCTTATACTGAACAAGATGGTTATTTTACAAACCTAGAAGGAAAAATACAAAAAGCATATAAAGCATCTTACCCCCCCGGAGAAGCCAAAGAAGATTGGCAAATTATAAATGAATTAGCAGAAGTCATGAATAATCGTAAATTATTTAATGATAAAGAGGAATTAGAAAGTAGCATGTTTAATTACATCAAACTTCAACAAGAAAAACAAACTACTGAAAATAAAGTACAAAGTATTTCAGATTTTATGAATGAAAAATTAAATATTCAAATAAAGGATTATTATTTCTCTAATGTTATCGCTAGATCCTCAAAAACTATGATTGAATGTAACAACTCTAAATTAAATATCAAATCAACAGGAACTGAGGGATAGATGGAATATTTAGGTATATTGTTCGATCAAGTTTATAAAATTCTTTTTTTATTAGTTCCAGTTTTAGTATCTGTTGCAATGGTAGTTTGGCTTGATAGGAGAGTTTGGGCTTTTGTTCAAAAAAGACAAGGACCAAATGTGGTCGGACCATTCGGTCTTTTACAAACTATTGCTGACGCATTAAAGTATATTTTTAAAGAAATTATAATCCCATCAAGCTCAAATAAAGTAATTTTTATTCTTGCACCAATTGTAACAATGACGCTAGCTTTAATTGCTTGGGCAGTAATTCCATTTAGTGCAACGCAAGTGTTAGCTGATATAAATGTTGGTATTCTTTATTTATTTGCTGTTTCATCTTTAGGTGTTTATGGAATTATAATGGGTGGATGGGCTTCAAATTCTAAATATCCTTTCTTAGGAGCAATTAGATCTGCAGCTCAAATGGTATCCTATGAAGTATCTATTGGAGTGATAATTATTAATGTTCTTCTGTGTGTAGGATCACTTAATTTAAAAGATATTGTTTTAGCTCAACAAAACTTATGGTTTGTTATTCCCTTATTCCCAATGTTTGTTATTTTTTTTATTTCTGCATTAGCTGAAACGAATAGACCACCATTTGATCTTCCAGAAGCAGAAGCAGAATTGGTTGCTGGTTATCAAACAGAATATTCTGGAATGATGTATGCAATGTTCTGGCTTGGTGAATATGCAAATATTCTTTTAATGTGTGCAATGGGTGCGATTTTATTTTTAGGTGGATGGCTATCTCCACTTGAAATATATCCTTTTACATTGGTGCCTGGCCCTTTGTGGTTAGTATTAAAAATATTACTATTATTTTTGTTGTTTGCTTTAGTTAAAGCAATTGTTCCAAGATATAGATATGACCAACTAATGAAATTAGGCTGGAAAGTATTCTTACCTTTATCATTAATATGGGTAGTATTAACAGCTAGTTATCTATTTTATTTTAATCTTCTACCGGTAAATTAATTATGAAAATATCAAGATTTTTTAAAACCATATTTATGGCAGACTTTGCAAACGGCTTGTACATGGCTATTAAAGAAATATTTAAATCAAAAAAAACAATAAATTATCCATTTGAAAAAGGTAAGATAAGTCCTCGTTTTAGAGGAGAGCATGCATTAAGAAGATATCCAAATGGTGAAGAAAGATGTATTGCATGTAAATTATGTGAAGCTGTATGTCCAGCTCAGGCAATAACGATTGAATCAACTCAAAGAGAAGATGGAAGTAGAAAAACAACCCGTTATGACATTGATATGATGAAATGTATTTATTGCGGATTATGCGAAGAGTCTTGCCCTGTAGATGCTATAGTTCAAGGTCCAAACTTTGAATTTTCCACTGAAACAAGAGAAGAACTTTATTACACAAAGGCAAAACTGTTAGATAACGGTGATAGATGGGAAAATATTTTAGAGGCCAATATTAAAGCCGACAGTTCTCATAGATAAAAATGATCGCACACTCCATTTTCTTTTATACATTTTCAATCATAGCTATTGTCTCTGCAATAATGGTTACTGCTTCCAAAAATACAGTTCACTCTGTTTTTTTTTTAATCCTAGATTTCATAAGTATTTCATGTCTTTTTATTATGATTGGGGCAGAGTTTTTAGGGATGATTATGCTAATTGTTTATGTAGGAGCTGTAGCGGTTTTATTTTTGTTTGTTGTAATGATGTTAAATGTTGCTCAACAAAAAAATCAGTGGTTTTCATCGGAAGAAAGTTCAAAACATATTCCTGTAGGTCTAATAATAAGTACTCTTATATTTGTTGAGTTAATAATCGTTGTTGGTGGTTGGAAATATAAACCGGATTTGTTTGACATAAATAATTCAATTGAAATTAATAACGTCAGTAACACCCATTCTTTAGGACAAGTGTTATATACTGACTATATCCATATCTTTCAAATAAGTGGCATGATTTTATTAGTTGCTATGATTGGAGCAATTGTTCTGACTTTTAGAAAAAGAGTGGGTGTAAAAACACAAAGCTATATAAAGCAAATTTCAAGAGAGAGATCTGATGGTGTAAGCGTTGTTAAAGTTGAATCTAACAAGGGAGTTAAGATTGATGACTGAAATAGGCTTGGGGCATTACTTAACATTAGGAGCAATTATATTTTCTATTGGAATTATTGGTATATTTTTAAATAGAAAAAATATTATCGTTATATTGATGAGCATAGAATTAATATTATTAGCTGTTAATATTAATTTAGTCTCTTTTTCAATTTTTCTAGGAGATTTAACCGGTCAGGTATTTACATTATTTATTTTAACAGTAGCTGCAGCAGAGGCAGCTATAGGACTTGCAATTATTGTAGTTTATTATCGAAATTCAGGAACTATTAGAGTTGAGCATATAGATGAGTTGAAAGGATAAGAATGGAACTTTCAATCATATTCCTTCCATTAATTGCATCAATAATATCAGGATTCTTTGGTAAATTTATTGGTGATAGAAATTCTGAAATAGTCACAAGTGCTTTGGTTTCAATTTCTGCCTTGATATCAATTTTTGTTTTATACCAAGTAATTGTACATCAGTATGAAGAAAACATAGTAATCGCAACTTGGATCAATTCAGGTTCATTAGATGTAAACTGGTCAATGTTAATCGACCCATTGTCAGCTGTAATGTTGGTTGTGGTTACTTCTGTATCTTCTTTGGTTCATATTTATTCAATTGGATATATGTCCCACGATCCTCATAAACCAAGATTTATGGCGTATTTATCTCTGTTTACATTTGCAATGTTAATGCTTGTAACTTCAGATAATTTTGTTCAATTATTTTTTGGTTGGGAGGGAGTAGGTTTATGTTCATATTTCTTAATAGGTTTTTGGTTTAAAAAAGAAAGTGCTAATGCTGCAGCGATAAAAGCATTTGTTGTAAACAGAGTTGGAGATTTTGGATTTGCTTTAGGAATATTTTTAATATTTTATTTGTTTGGTACAGTAAATTACTCTGAAGTTTTTCAACAAATACCAACAGTTGTTGATAAAAATTTATTGTTTTTAGGATTTGAAATTAAAGCAATAGATTTGATTTGCTTACTTTTATTTATTGGAGCAATGGGTAAGTCAGCTCAAATTTTATTGCATACCTGGTTGCCAGATGCAATGGAAGGTCCAACTCCAGTTTCTGCATTAATACATGCAGCTACCATGGTCACAGCAGGAGTTTTTTTGGTAGTAAGATGTTCTCCTATTTATGAATATTCACCCTTAATACTAAATTTAATAACTATTGTTGGAATGTCTACAGCTTTTTTTGCAGCAACAGTTGCTTTAGTACAAACTGATATAAAAAAAATTATTGCATATTCCACTTGTAGCCAATTAGGATACATGTTTTTTGCTGCCGGTGTTGGTGCTTATAATGTTGCGATGTTCCATTTGTTTACTCATGCTTTCTTTAAAGCATTATTATTCTTAGGTTCTGGCTCTGTGATTCATGCATTTAAAGATGAGCAAGATATTAATAAAATGGGAGGAGTTTGGAAAAAATTACCTTACACTTATACATTAATGATAATCGGAACACTTGCATTAACTGGTTTTCCTTTCTTATCAGGTTTTTACTCAAAAGATGCAATAATAGAATTTGCGTATCTTAGAGGTAATACCACAGGTTATTATGCAGCTGGTATAGGAATACTAACAGCACTTTTAACGTCAATATATTCTTGGAGATTAATATTTAAGACTTTCCATGGAGAATATAACAACAAAGAAATAAAAATAGAGGAGACTCACGAGTCTCCAATGGTAATGCTTATTCCTTTATTTATTCTTTCTATTGGGGCAATTTTTGCAGGCTTTTTATTTAAAGGGCTTTTTATTGGTAGTGGCGATGAAAATTATTTTTGGGCAGAGTCTATAAAATTTTTAGAACCCTTAAGCACTGATCATCCACCGACATGGTTTTTACTTTTAACACCTTGTCTAGTAACAATATCAATTCCTATTGCCTATTATCTATTTGTTAAAAATAAAGAAATTCCAAATGGAATAGTATCGATGAATAAACCTTTATATAATTTTTTAGTTAACAAATGGTACTTCGATGAATTGTATGAAGTTTTGTTCATTAAATCTTCAAAGCGTTTAGGTTTATTTTTGTGGAAATTTTTTGATGGCACAATAATTGATGGATTTGGCCCAGATGGAATTTCATCTTTTATAAAAAAATGCTCGATTAAAGCAAATAAATTTCAAAGTGGATTTATTTATCAGTATGCATTTGTAATGCTTGTGGGTTTTTCTGCTTTTTTAACTTTTTTAATTGTAAGATAATGGACTTTCCTATTTTATCATCTCTAATTTTACTACCAATAGTTGGAGCACTCTTTTTATTTTTTTCAAAAGATAAAGATGGAAATAATTTAACAGCAAAATATGTTTCTTTATTTGTAACAATTGTAAATTTTTTAATTTCAATTTATTTGTGGATATCTTTTGATCAAACAACCTCATCCTTTCAATTTGTTGAGGAAAGAGTCTGGATAAAAGATTTTATTAATTACAAAGTCGGAGTAGATGGAATTTCAATTTTATTTATTTTATTAACAGCTTTTATAACACCTCTGTGTATTGTTTCTGTGAATAATACTGTCAAAAATAGATTAAGAGATTTCTTAATTGCAATATTAATCATGGAAAGTTTCATGATTGGAGTTTTCTGTGCTCTTGATTTAATTGTTTTTTATCTATTCTTTGAAGCTGGATTAATTCCAATGTTTTTAATAATAGGTATTTGGGGAGGTCCAAAAAGAGTTTACTCAGCATTCAAATTTTTTCTTTACACATTGCTAGGATCTGTTTTGATGTTAGTTGCTATAATATCAATATACTGGATATCAGGCACTACAGATGTAATTAAACTTTATGAGCTAGGTATTGATGCAAAATACCAAAATTTACTATGGCTAGCATTCTTCAGTTCTTTCGCTGTCAAAACCCCGATGTGGCCAGTTCATACATGGTTACCAGATGCACATGTCGAGGCACCTACAGCAGGATCTGTTCTTTTAGCTGCAATATTACTTAAAATGGCAGGGTATGGTTTCATTAGATTTTCTCTTGGACTATTTCCTTTGGCATCAGAAGTTTTTACACCATTAGTTTATACTTTAAGTGTAATAGCAATTATTTTCACTTCTTTCATAGCTTTAATGCAAGAAGATATGAAAAAGTTGATTGCGTATTCATCTGTTGCCCACATGGGTTTTGTTACCCTTGGAATTTTTACCCTCCAACAACAAGGTATAGAAGGAAGTATTATTCAAATGTTAAGCCATGGACTAGTTTCCGCAGCATTATTTTTATGTGTTGGTGTTGTCTACGATAGAATGCACTCAAGACTAATTAAATCATATGGTGGTATAGTTACAATCATACCAAAGTACTCTATTTTATTTATGTTATTTACATTAGCTGCATTAGGATTACCTGGTACTTTTGGTTTTGTAGGTGAATTTTTAATATTAATGGGAGCTTTTAAAGATAATTTTTTGGTAGCAGTTATTGCAAGTTTTGGAGTAATTTTAGGAGCTGCTTATATGTTGTGGCTTTATAAAAGAGTCGTTTTTGGAAAACTAGTTAATGAAGATTTAAAACAAATGGTAGATTTAAATAGATCTGAGTATTTAATATTAATATGCCTAGCGATCCCAACACTATTTTTTGGATTTTATCCTGAGCCACTATTTAACACTATAGAGGTTTCAGTATCAGATTTAATCAATATGCATAACTTAAATATAGCAAGCAAGTAGTATGAATAATCTTAATTTAGTCTTTCCTGAAATATTTATTTCTTTATCAGTAATGTTTTTATTGATTTTAGGAGTTTTTAAAAAAGATAGTTCACAATTAACTTTTAATTTATCTTTAGTCACAATTTTGGTTGCAATAATTCTTACTGTTAACGAAACTTTTTCAGTTAACAGAATTACTTTATTTAATGAAAGTATTGTTATTGACCAAATGGCTTCATTAATGAAAATTATAACATTGATAGGTGCTTTTTTAGTTTTAGGTATTTCATCTAGTTATCTCAAATCATTTAAAATTTTTAAAATTGAGTATCCGATTTTAATATTGAGTTCTGTATTAGGAATGATGATAATGATTAGTTCTAATGATCTTATGGTTTTTTATATGGGATTAGAATTACAATCTTTGGCTCTTTATGTTTTAGCAACTTTTAATAGAGACCAATTAAAGTCATCTGAAGCTGGATTAAAATATTTTGTTCTAAGTGCACTATCCTCTGGTTTGTTATTATACGGCTGTTCATTAATTTATGGTTTTTCTGGTTCAACTAATTTTGATATTATAGCAAATCAACTTACATCAAACGAATATGCTTTAACTTTTGGTATTGTTTTTATATTAGTTGGTTTAGCATTTAAAATTTCTGCAGTTCCATTTCATATGTGGGCACCGGATGTTTATGAGGGGTCCCCAACAACAGTAACACTCTTCTTTACAATGGTGCCTAAAATTGCAGCACTTACAGTCTTCATAAGATTTTTATATGTTCCATTTTTAAATTTATTAGACCAATGGCAGATGATTATTGTTTTTTTATCTATAGCTTCTATGATTTTTGGAGCAATTGCAGCAATAGGTCAAACTAATATTAAAAGACTTGTAGCTTATAGCTCGATTGGACATATTGGATATACTTTAGCAGGTTTGGCTACTGGAACTAACGAAGGAATTCAAAGTTCAATAATATATATTTCTATTTATGTAGTAATGAATTTAGCTCTATTTTCTTGTTTATTGATGTTAAGAAGAAATGACCAATATTATGAGGATATAGAAGATCTTTCTGGTCTTTCAAAAAACCACCCATTGTTGTCATTATCTTTATTAATAATATTATTCTCTCTAGCTGGAATACCGCCCTTGGCTGGTTTCTTTGCAAAATTTTATGTATTTAAAGCTGTAATTGAACAATCAATGTACTTCTTAGCAATAGTTGGATTACTATCAACTGTAATTGCAGCATTTTATTATCTGAGAATTATTAAAATAATTTATTTTGACAAAGAAAAA
>CABYOP010000010.1 GCA_902520645.1 uncultured Pelagibacteraceae bacterium
TTCACCTGGATCTTTCTTTCGATCAGGAGCAATATCAGAATGACCTAATATAAAATTAGATTTAATTTTATATTTTTTAATTAAAAATCTACTTAATTTAATAGTTGAATTTATTTGTTTTTTAGTAAAATTTTCATTTTTATAATCATGACCCGAATTACTAATTTCAATTCCTATAGAATATCTATTAATTGATTTATATTTTTTCCATGAGGAAGTACCGGCATGCCAAGAAATATATAAATCAGGAACTAAAGATATTATTTCTCCGTTTTTTTTAATGAAATAGTGAGCGCTTACTTTTGATTTTTGGTTGGTTAATAGATTGATTGCGTCAATTTCTTTACTCATCCCAGTATAATGAAAAATAATAAATTTAATATTTTTTGGTTTTCTTTTTTTAGTGTCAAAATTTGGAGAGTAATTCAGAGTTGTATTCATATTCAATTTTAGTATTAATTTTGGCTATTTATAAACACTTTATAGACATCTTTTAGAATTAAATGCTATTTTATAATCAGTAATTATATAATATAAAATTAACAATGTTTAGAAAATTAGGAATAATTATAATTTCAGTATTTTTATTTGTATTCAATGCAAATGCAGGTTCTGATGGTGAATTAGTATTAAAAGAAAATCAAACAAAAAAAATAAAAGATTGCTTTGAGAAATTAAACAGAGCAACGTTTTCATTTAACCAGAGTTTAGATAAAGCAATTATTAAACCAATAGCAAAAGGTTACAGAAATTTACCAGATCCAATCCAAAAAGGAACTAAGAATGCAGTTACTAACTTATCTAACCTTATAACCATACCTAACAATGTTTTGCAGGGCGATGTTAAATCAGCAATGATAAATACTGGTAGATTAGTTGTTAATACAACAGTCGGATTATTAGGCACTATCGATGTAGCAAATAAAATTGGTTTTCCAAAATATATAAAAGAGGATTATGGCCAAACATTAGGTAAATGGGGTGTTGGTCCAGGTTGTTATGTGGTCCTTCCAGTTTTGGGGCCTTCAACACTTCGTGATACAGCTGGCTCCTTTGCAAATGTAATGGGCGGAGACCCTTGGTACAACGCTTCAGTTCATGGAAATAATGAGTTTTTAAGTGAGGGTCTCTTTATAACATCCAAAGCTATAAGTGGTGTTGAATTTAGAGCAAATAATCTCGAGGCTTTCGATAACCTTGAGGAAAACTCTATAGACTTCTATGCATCAGTAAGAAGTTTATATGTTCAAGATAGAGAGAATAAAATTGAGAACAACCAAAGAGGAAATGTAGAAATTATTTACAAGAATGAAGAAGACTGGGAAGAAATAGATAGTAATTAGCTTTAAAAATCAAATCAAACATGAAAAAAATTTTAATAATTTTATTATTATTTAATTTAAATTTTGACCAGGTCGCTTCTATAGAGCCTGAGATATTTGTGCAGTCTACTGTTAATAGAGCATCTCAAATTTTATCCGAAAATATATCAAAAGAAGAAAAAATGAATAAATTAAAATCCATTGCTAAAGATACAGTTGATATAAGGGGAGTAGGCTTTTATTCATTAGGACAAGCTAGAAAGAATTTAGACAATAATCAAAAAAAAAAATATTTAGAATTATTTGAAAATTATTTTTTAAAAAGCTTTTCTAGCAGATTGTCCGAGTATACTAACCCAAAAATTGAAGTGCGAGGAAATGAAGTTTTGAATAAAAACTATACAATCGTTAATAGTTCATTGGTCGGAACATCAGAGAGACCTGAAATAAGAATTGATTGGAGAGTTTATACAAAAAATCCAGATAGCCCATTGATAAGAGATTTGATTATTGAAGGATTAAGTTTAGCAAGAACCCAAAAAGAGGAATTTTCATCAATATTAAATTCTAATAATGGAGACATAAATGCTCTATTCAAAACATTAGAGGAATTTTCTAAAAATTAATTTTTTTGGTGGGCCCGCCAGGACTCGAACCTGGGACCAATACATTATGAGTGTACTGCTCTAACCAACTGAGCTACAGGCCCAAAACTTTGATTTAGTTATACCATTTTTTTACGATTATCAATTAAGATAAACATATAATGGTGGGCCGTGTTGGTTACGCTCCAACTACCCCTGCAATGTCAATGCAGTACTCTACTATTGAGCTAACGGCCCAGTACTAACTTTCTAAAAAGCTTTTAAGTTGCTTTGATCTACTAGGGTGCTTTAATTTTCTAAGAGCTTTAGCTTCTATTTGTCGAATTCTTTCTCTAGTTACAGAAAACTGTAATCCAACTTCCTCTAAAGTATGATCTGTATTCATTCCTACACCAAACCTCATTCTTAAAACTCTCTCTTCCCTTGGAGTCAAAGTAGATAATATTTTTGTAGTAGCTTCTCCAAGATTTGATTTTATTGCTTGCTCTAATGGTGCAAGTGCTTTTGTATCTTCAATAAAATCTCCTAAACTACTGTCTTCTTCGTCACCTACCGGTTTTTCTAAAGACACTGGTTCTTTTGAAATTTTTAAAACTTTTCTTACTTTATCTAGTGGCATTCTAAGTTTTTGGGCCAATTCTTCAGGTGTAGCTTCTCTTCCAAATTCACTCAAAATCAATCTTTGAGTTCTTACAATTTTATTAATTGTTTCTATCATGTGAACAGGAATTCGAATTGTTCTAGCTTGATCTGCAATTGATCTGGTTATAGCTTGTCTGATCCACCAAGTAGCGTAGGTTGAAAACTTATACCCTCTTCTATACTCGAACTTGTCTACTGCTTTCATTAAACCTATATTACCTTCTTGAATTAAATCTAAAAATTGAAGCCCTCTATTTGTATATTTTTTTGCAATTGATATAACTAATCTTAAATTAGCTTCAACCATCTCTTTTTTAGCAATTCTTGACTCCTTTTCACCTTTTTGAACTCTACTAACTTGTTTTTTAAAATCTGTTACTGAAATTCCAAGCTTGTGACTAATTTCAATTAATCTCTCTCTAATATTTTTAAATTCTTCTTTGTTTTTTGTGAAAAATTGTTTCCAAATATTATTAGTATCTAAAAATCGTTTGAGATTAGGATTGATTTCATTTCCAATATAAAATTTAATAAATTCATTTCTTGGAATTTTATGATCCATTGCAAGCCTTAAAAGATTACCCTCGAGTGAAACTATTTTCTTATTTTCAACGTAATGCTTTTGGACAAGTTCTTCTAAAACTGATGGAGATAGTTGAAGTGATTTAATATTTTCTAAAATATCTGAAACAATTTTATCATGGCCTTTTTCTTTTGCTGGTGAAAAATTTTGAGAACTTAAAACACAATCTAATTTTTCTTTTTGGTACTTTATCAATTTTGTGTATTCTTTGGTTAATGTGTTTACAGTTTTTAAAACTTTAGGTTTAATCTCAGTTTCCATTGCAGCAAGAGTGGGATTAAAATCATCATCTTCATCAGAAGAACCTTCTTCTTTATCAGCCTCTCCAGCATTTTTTTGTTTGGCACTTGGTCCAGTTGACTCATCCTCCATGTAATTTGTATCAATATCAATAATTTCTCTAACTAAAATTTCGTCTTTTTGTAATTTTTCATTCCATTCAAAAAACTGTTGAGCTGTTATTGGACTTTGAGAAAGTGCAATTAACATCACATCTTTTCCAGCCTCAATTCTTTTTGCAATTGCAATTTCACCCTCTCTTGAAAGTAGTTCCACACCACCCATTTCTCTTAGATACATTCTAATGGGATCGTCACTTTTCTCTAATGTCTTTCCTTCTTCTTTACCAGAGTTTTCTTTTTTCCTTAAAACTTTAAAGTCAGATTTTTTTTCAACTAAAGAAACATTTTCATCTAAGATATGGATAAATGCTTGAGCTAAGTTATCATCTGATAAATTTCTTTTTCCAAGAGACTTACTTAATTCCTCATATGTTATAAAACCTCTATGAGTTCCTCGACCCATTAATCTAGCAAATGATTTTGTTATAATTCTTTCCACGGCAATAAAAGTTTGGAAGTCTTATATAATGTCAAATCTGCAAAAATCCACGACTAAATTTGCAGAATTAATTGAGATTCTGCTTTTTTTTTAGCTCTTTAAGCTCATTAAACGTATTCTCACTCATATCAACTGAGAACTTCGATTCTAATTCTTGTATCCTAAATTCAAGATCATAATTTATCAAATCTCTCGAAATATCCTCTAATAATTCAATGGTTTTTTGATCATCATCTACTTGATTTTTAAGAATATGTTTAATGGGTGCAAATTTATTTATTTTTTCTAACAATTGATTATCTAACTTTAAATCCTCAATTGTAATTTGCTCTCCAGATTTCAATTTCTCAATTATTAGTTCAAATATTTTTTTATTAACTTCTGTAAATAACTTAATATTTTCAATTAAATGTATATTTGCTTGTAACAAATTTAAATTATTCATCACTAAATACAGCAAAGAAAACTCTTTAAGCTCAACCCCTGTCAATGATTGACTTTCATTGAAGTGCTTCTTGGTTGCATCTAATGATTTGGTTCTTTTAACAAAAAATTTTTTCTTATTTTGATTAGAATGTGGTGTTAATTCTGCAATTTTTTCTAAAAAATATTCTAGTACATATTTTTTTATAAAATCATCTTTAATTGTACTTGCAATACTTCTCAATTTTTTTTCAAAAATTGCTAATGAAGAAGGATTATTTTCTGTTTGTTTTTTATAATGACTAAAAATAAATTGATGAATAGATAGCTTGCTTTGTTTAGTAAAATCAATGAAATTAGCCTTACCATTTTTATTTACATAGCTATCAGGATCTTCCTTGTCTGGTAAAAATAAAAATGAAATTTGTTTTTCAGGTTTTAATTCTTTAATAGAATTCTCTGCAGCTCTTAATGCTGCTTTATAACCACTTTCATCTCCATCGAAACAAATAATAATATCATCAAAAAACTGATTAAGAGTTAGAATTTGTCTATCAGTTAAAGAAGTTCCAAGATTTGCAACTGCGTTGTCAATCCCATTCTTGCTTAAACCAACAACATCCATATATCCTTCAACTAAATAAATATCATTTACTTTATTAGAAAGTTTTCGGGCTAGATCCAAATTATATAAGTTAGATCCTTTTTTGAAAAAATTTGTTTCAGGTGAATTTATATATTTTGCTAAATAGTCTAAATTTTCTATTATTCTTCCCCCCAATGCTATTGGTTGACCTGAGATGTTATTTATTGGAAAAATTAATCGTCCTCTAAATCTTTCAACGTATATTTTCTTTTTTTCATCTAAGTAAAATAAACCTGTTTCAATTAAAGTTTGCTCACTAAAATTATTTTTTAATTTTTCAAAGAAATTTGGATTTTTTTCTACATATCCAATTTTAAATTTTATAACTTCTTCTCTAGTTAAAGATCTATTTTTTAAATAATCTCTTGCTACGGCATAACTTTCATTTTTTAATAACTCATTGTGGTAAAAATCTACATATTGACTAAAGATAGATTGATACTCTTTCCATTTTTTTTCTCTTTCTTCGTCTTGTTTTGAAAACATATAGGGCTGCATTCCGGCTAATTGAGCTAAATGCTTTACCGCCTCTCCAAATTTAAGATTTTGAATTTTCATAACAAAATCAAAAATGTTTCCATGCTCTGAAGTTGCAAAGCAATGATAAAATTCTTTTTCATCATTTACCGTAAATGAAGGTGTTTTTTCGTTTTTAAATGGAGACAAACCAACAAACTCTTTGCCCCTTTTTTTTAAGGAAACAGTTTTTGAGACAACTGTTGATACTTTTAATCTTGTCTTTATTTCGTCAAGGTATTCTTTTGGATACTTCATTATTTATTCAATAAGTCTTTGATCATCGGGCCTGCTTTAGCAAAATCAATTTCATCCGAATGAGTTTTCTTCAACTCCCCCATTACTTTACCCATATCTTTTATTGAATTAACACCCAGTCTAGCAATTAAATCTGCACAGATTTTTTTGGTTTCCTCTTCTCCAAGTTGCTTTGGAAGAAATCCAGTCAAAATATCATATTCATTTTGTTCAACCTCTAGCAAATCATTACGGTTATTTTTTTTATATATATCAATCGATTCGGCTCGTTGTTTAACCATTTTTTTTAAAAGCTTCTTAATATCTTCATCATCTGTATCTTTTTTATTGGGTCCAGATCGGTTAATTATGTCTAGATCCTTAATGGATGACAATATTAACCTATAGGTTGATATCTTATTTTTATCTTTTAATTTAAGAGCAGTTTTGTATTCGTTTTCGATAGTATCTTTTAAGGACATGATTTTTTTAATCTACTTCAAAGAAATAATTCTTCAAAAGAAAAATTGTTTTTTTACAATTTTATAATACATCTCTGTTGCGATAATAGACCAATTATTGTATTAACCTTTAACTTATGAGTTGTAATTGATCAAAAAAGCAAAAAAAACAAACTCAAAAAATTCACAAATTAATACAGGCGTTTTAGTTCTTGAAAATAAGAGGGTTTTTAAAGGGATTGGGATTGGCTATCAAGGAGAAGCAACTGGAGAAGTTTGCTTTAATACCTCATTAACTGGTTACCAAGAAATTATTTCAGATCCCTCCTACGCAGGTCAGATTATAAATTTTACATTCCCACATATTGGAAATGTTGGAACAAACAGAGAGGATGTTGAGTCTGATAAAATCTGGACAAGAGGTGTTATCTTTAATTCAGAAATAACCTCTCCTTCAAATTATAGAGCACTTTTACATTTAGATGCTTGGCTTAAAAAAAACAAAATTGTAGGGATTACAGGGCTAGATACTAGAAGTTTAACAAACTTTATTAGGGATAAGGGGGCACCTAAGGGAACGATTGCTTACTCAAAAAATGGAAAGTTCAATGTTAGCAAATTAACAAATTCAACAATTAAATGGAGTGGTTTGAAAAATCTTGATCTTGCAGAAACTGTTACAACTCCAAAGAACTATATTTGGAAAGGACTTCAAACGTGGAAAAAGGAAATAGGATATAAAAAGAATACAAAAAACCTTTTTCATGTAGTTGCAATTGATTATGGAATAAAAAAAAATATTTTAAGGTATTTTTCAGACTTCAAATGTAAGGTATCGGTTGTTTCCTGTAAAACCTCTGCAGAAAAAATTATAGATCTTAAACCAAATGGAATATTTTTGTCAAATGGTCCTGGTGATCCAGCAGCTACAGGAAAATATGCAATTGAAATACTCAACAAATTAATCAAAAAAAATTTACCTATATTTGGAATTTGTTTAGGTCATCAAATTTTAGCTTTAGCTTTGGGTGGTAAAACAAAAAAAATGAAGTTGGGCCATAGAGGGGCCAATCATCCTGTTAAAAATTTAGTCCACGATAAAGTTGAAATCACGAGTCAAAATCATGGTTTTGTAGTAGTTGAAGAAACTTTACCTAAAAAAATTGAAATCACTCATAAATCTCTTTTTGATAACACCATTGAGGGAATAAGATTTAAAAACAAACCAATATTTTCAGTTCAATATCATCCAGAGTCTAATCCTGGACCACAAGATAGTGTCTACCTATTTAAAGAATTTATTAACAACATGAAAAAAAATGCCAAAAAGAAAAGATATTAAAAAAATATTAGTTGTGGGAGCTGGACCTATTATTATTGGTCAAGCATGCGAGTTTGATTATTCAGGCACACAAGCTTGTAAAGCATTAAAAGACGAGGGTTATAAAGTAATATTAATTAACTCCAATCCAGCAACCATTATGACCGATCCTGATGTTGCAGACAAAACTTATATCGAGCCCATAACATTAGAGGTTTTAGAAAAAATTCTAATCAAAGAAAAACCTGATGCAATTCTTCCTACAATGGGTGGTCAAACTGCGCTCAATCTTGCAATGGAAGCGGAAAAAAAAGGAATTTTAAGAAAATATAAAATTGAACTCATAGGCGCAAACTCTAAGGCAATCGCCAATGCAGAGGACAGGAAAAAATTTAGAAAAAATATGATTGATATTGGTTTAGATTTACCTAAATCTGAGATTGTTAACAATGTCAATCAAGCCTCTAAAGTTTTAAAAAAAATTGGTTTACCTGCAATCATAAGACCTGCATTTACACTTGGAGGTCTTGGTGGTGGTATTGCTAAAAATAAAAAAGATTACTTAAAAATAATTAAAAGTGGACTTCATGAGTCTCCAGTTAACCAAGTATTGGTTGAAGAATGCTTGGAAGGCTGGAAAGAATTTGAGATGGAAGTGGTAAGAGATAAAAAAGATAACTGTATTATTATCTGTTCTATTGAAAATGTTGATCCTATGGGGATACATACTGGAGACTCAGTAACTGTTGCCCCCGCACTAACCCTTACTGATAAAGAATATCAAGTGATGAGGAATGCTTCCATTGCTTGTTTAAGAAAAATCGGAGTAGAGACAGGTGGATCCAATGTACAATTTGCAATCAATCCAAAAAATGGACGAATGGTTGTAATAGAAATGAACCCTAGAGTTTCAAGATCTTCAGCACTAGCATCAAAAGCAACTGGTTTTCCAATTGCAAAAGTTGCCGCAAAACTTGCTGTTGGTTACACGCTGGATGAATTAAAAAATGAAATTACAAAAGTTACCCCGGCATCCTTTGAGCCTAGCATTGATTATGTGGTAACAAAAATTCCAAGATTTACTTTTGAAAAATTTTCAACTTCTCCAGCAATATTAGGCACTTCAATGAAATCAGTTGGAGAAGCAATGGCAATTGGGAGAAATTTTAAAGAGTCGCTTCAAAAAGCATTGGTTTCTCTTGAAACAGGTTTTTCAGGATTAGATAGCATGCCTGATCTTAATAAAAAGCAAATTGAAAAAAAACTTAAAGAAAATATTCCAAATAAACTTCTTGTGGTTGCTGAAGCATTACGAAAAAAAATTAATTTAAAAAGAATATTCACATTATCTAAAATTGATCCCTGGTTTTTAGAGCAAATTAAAGAAATTGTAGATTCAGAGATTGCGATTAAAAAGACCGGATTACCAAAGAATTTTGCTGATTTTAATAAAGTAAAATCAATTGGCTTTTCTGATAAAAAACTTTCTGAATTAACTAAAACCTCAGAAGATATTGTTAGAAGAAAAAGAACAGGGCTTAAAATTTTACCAGTTTTTAAAAAAGTTGATACTTGTGCTGCTGAATTTAAATCTTTTACGCCTTACATGTATTCAACATATCAACGAAATTTCTCAATTAATTCAGAGTGTGAGGCAGATCCATCAACAAAGAAAAAAATTATAATTTTAGGAGGTGGTCCTAATAGAATAGGACAAGGTATAGAATTTGATTATTGCTGTTGTCAGGCAAGTTTTTCATTAAAAGAAGCTGGTTTTGAAACAATCATGATTAATTGTAATCCTGAAACTGTCTCAACTGATTATGACACAAGTGATAGACTTTATTTTGAACCCCTAAAGGAAGAATACGTCTTTAACATAATTAAAAAAGAGCAAGAAAAAGGAAATCTTGTTGGAATAATTGCACAGTTTGGTGGGCAAACACCAATAAAACTTGCAAAATTCTTACATGATCACAAACTTCCAATTCTTGGAACACAGTACACTTCTATAGATTTAGCTGAGGACAGAGATCTATTTAGAAATTTATTAAATAAACTTAAATTAAAACAAGCTGAAAGTGGTATTGCAAAAACATTCAAACAAGCAATACAAATTTCTGAAAAAATTGGTTTACCTTTAATGGTAAGACCTTCTTATGTATTGGGTGGAAGGGCAATGGAAATTGTTCATGAAAAAAGCCAACTTAAAAATTTTGTAGAAGAGGCTTTTAAGGCTGCTGATGAAAATCCAATTTTAATTGATAAATTTATTGATCATGCCATGGAAGTTGATGTTGATGCCATCTCAGATGGGAAACAAGTTCATGTTGCAGGGATTATGCAACATATAGAAGAAGCTGGTATTCACTCTGGAGACTCTGCATGTAGTTTACCTCCAGTATCTATAAAACCATTCTTGATAAAAGAAATTGAAAACCAAACTAAGAAATTGGCATTAGCTTTAAAAGTTAAAGGTTTCATGAATATTCAATACGCAATTAAAAAAGATGAAATTTACGTAATTGAAGTTAATCCTAGAGCAAGTAGAACTGTACCATTTGTATCTAAAGCAAAAGGATTACCCCTTGCAAAAATTGCTTCACGTGTGATGGCTGGTGAAAAATTATCTAAATTTAATTTAAAAGATAAGTCTAAAGGAATGTATGCAGTTAAAGAAGCTGTATTCCCTTTTAATAAATTTCCAAACAGCGATCTGCTTTTAGGTCCAGAGATGAAATCAACTGGTGAAGTGATGGGATTTGATAAAAACTTTGGAATGGCTTTTGCAAAAAGCCAAATAGCTTCTTCTAATTCCTTACCCAAACATGGATTGGCATTTATTTCCTTAAAGAATAGTCATAAAGATGAAGGAATAGGTTTGGCAAAAGAATTAATTAAATTAAATTTTACACTTTGTGCAACTCGAGGAACAGCTGAATACATTAGAAAATATGGGATGAAATGCAGAATTATTAATAAAGTCAGTAGTGGCTCCCCTCATATTGTTGATGTGTTAGACTCTAAAAAAATTGCTCTTGTTATTAATACTGGTGGTGGAAACACCGAACACAGATTAAATGATGCTATAGCCCTTAGAAGAGGAACACTTAAAAACAAAGTTCCTTATTGTACCAACATGTCAACAGCACTGGCATGTTTAGAGGCAATCAAATCACTAAAAACAAAAAAATTAGAGGTTACTTCTCTTCAAGATATATAAATTTTATACATCGACAATTAATGTGTCTTTGGATCCTCCACCCTGAGAACTATTGACTATTGTACTTCCTTTTCTAAGTGCAACTCTCGTTAATCCTCCTGTGCTCACATAAGTAGTTTTTCCACTTAGAACAAACGGCCTTAAATCAAGATGTCTTGGCTCAATATCATTTTCGGTAATTGTTGGTGCTGTTGAGAGAGTTTCAAGTGGTTGTGCAATATACTCTCTTGGGTTTTTTTTAATTTTGGCAATTACTTCATCTCTTTCTTTTTCATCTGCTTTAGGGCCTATCATTATTCCATAACCACCTGAGGCATTAGCAGGTTTTACAACTAATTTAGAAATATTTTCAATTACATAGTTTCTTTCATTTTTGTTATGACATAAGTAGGTTTCTACCTGGTTCAAGATTGGCTGTTCACCAAGGTAATAAACAATCATTTTATTAACATAAGAGTAAACTACTTTGTCATCAGCTACTCCAGTGCCTATAGCATTAATTATACCAACATTTCCTTTACGCCAGCTCTTAAATAATCCTGGCACTCCTATCAGTGAACCTTTGAAAAATACCTTGGGATCTAAAAAATTATCATCAAGACGTCTATATATACAATCAACCTTAAGGGGGCCTTTGACAGTTTTCATGTAAACAATATCGTTCTCAACAAATAAATCTTTTCCTTCGACTAATGCAATTCCCATTTGATCAGCCAAGAAAGAGTGCTCAAAATAAGCTGAGTTATAAATACCAGGTGTTAAAACTACCATATGTGGGTTTACAGTTTTTTTTGGGATACATTCAACCATACAGTTGAATAATTTATTTGTGTATTGATGAATTGATGCAACTTTGTATCTTGTAAATAATTCAGGAAACACATCTCTCATTACCATCCTGTTTTCGAGCATATAAGATACACCCGAAGGTACTCTTAGATTGTCTTCTAAAACTAAATAATCACCATTAGTATTTCTTATTAAATCAACTCCAGAAATATTTGACCACGCTTTGTGTTTAGGGGAAAACCCCTCACATTCTTTTACATAAAAGGGAGAATTAAAAATAATATCTCTTGGAATGACTTTATCTTTGAATATTTTTTTTTGATTATAAACATCATCAATAAATAAATTTAAAGCTTTTACGCGTTGCTTTAAACCTTTTGAGACCTTGTTCCATTGTGTTTTTGGGATTATTCTTGGAATTATATCAAGAGGCCATTTTTTTTCTTCTGCTCTATTATTGGCGGCATATACTCTAAAATTTATTCCTCTTGCACTTATGGTACTCTGGCAATTTTTTTCAATTTCTTGAAGTTTTTTTTTACCATATCTCTCTAAAATTGATGAAATTATTGTAGCATGCTTTCGAAGTTTATTATCTTTAGTAAAATAACCATCATATGCATGTGTTGAATTATAATTTTTCCAGAGCTTTGAGACCATAATAATTTAGTGTTTAATACTTGAATAAAATAAGCAAATGCATATTGGATATATCTGTTATGCTTTTAATTGATTATGAAAAAATGTTATAATTAACTAATTATTAAGATGAGATGACTTACTGTATAGGTATTAAAACGAACGAAGGTCTTGTTTTTGCTTCAGACTCAAGAACAAACGCTGGCTTAGATAACGTAAATATTTATTCTAAAATGATGACTCATGATGTTGGTGATCGAACCATTGTAATTGTAACATCAGGAAATTTAGGAACATCTCAAGCAGTTTTTAAATCAATTGAAAAAGATCTAAAAAGTTCTTCGGGTATAATGAATTTAAATACTTGTAGTGATTTTGAGCAAATAGCATCGTATGTTGGTTCTCTAAATATTGAACACTCAGCACCTCAAGGAATAAATACTGATAATGTTTTGTTAGGTTCTACTTTTATTGTTGGAGGACAGATAAAAGGACAGCAACATGAATTATATTTAGTTTATCCTCAAGGTAATTATATAAGACCAGCTGATAGTAAACCATACCTTGTAATTGGAGAGGTAAAATATGGAAAACCAATTCTTGATAGAGTTATAAAACCAACCGTTTCAATTGGTGATGCATCACGTTGCGCTCTGATTTCAATGGATTCTACATTAAAAAGTGATCTTACTGTTGGACCTCCAATTGATTTTGCGGTTCTTAAAAAAGACGCTGATAATCTATCTACTCTTGAATGTTTAAATGTTACAGACGAGAATTATGCAAAGGTTTGTAACCAATGGTCAGATGGAATTTTTAAAGTTTTTGACTCTTTTCCAAGATTTGATTGGGAAAAATAAAGTTATTCAACTTTCCAATCAGTTTCAAATGTCACATAGTTTACTTGCAAACATCTTCTCTCTTTTAAAATTTTCTTTTTTTCCATTCCATGCCAGGTGTTCGGACCACTAGTAAAAAGATACCCATAGTTATTTCTATAAGGTAAAGTTTTAACTTTCTCCAACTTTTCATTGTAAAAATCTGTACCTAGATCCTCGGACTCATTGGTATTATTGACAAATATCAATCCTGACATTAATTTTTCTTTAATGTCACAATGAGGTTTTAACCAAAATCCCTCTCTGTCACAAATAACTTCAACTCTTACATATGAATTTGATAAGTCCCTACCAATCATTTCAGAAATTGTTTTATGTGTTTCTTTAGATTGTAATTCATTAATAAATTTAACTAGATGTGGAAACTGTGTGGCATTTTCTTTAGATACAAAACATCTGAATTTTATTGCTTTACCTCCTGAAGCGATCCCCTCTCTAAATTCTGCTCCACCACCATCAATTGCCCTTGTTCCATCATATGAAAGATTAAGTTTACTTAAATCTGGAATATCTGCTTTGATTATTTCTTCAATTGAACCTTCGCTTAGAGCTTTACTATATTCCCAATGATCAAAAGGAATTTCATATTTTGTTGAATTGTTTTTTATAGAATTTAAAAATGACATTAGGATTGAATTTTTTCTCTTATAAGTTTTGCTACTCTATTAGTTTCATCTAATTTTTCATAGTTCCAAATTTCAACTTCTTCTCCTAAGTTTCTAGTTATATTTAACTCTCTAAATAAATTTCGAAATCTTTGAAATCTTTTATCATTTTTTTTTGGCAAAATGTTTGCAACATATATAGGTTTGCCGGTTAGAGCAGCTTCAGAAATCATTGAGCTTGAGTCGCAAGTAACTACTATATTTTCTGATATTGCAAGTGCAGACAGGTATGCTTTTTTATCTACATCCATTATTATAGTGTGATTTTCACCAAAAAATTCCTTAGCATAATGTATTGTGCTCAATGGTGTTCTCATTGAAGGAATAACTACAAGTTGGAAATCATGTTTTTTTAATAATTTATAAAACATTGAATAAATATGTTTAATATTTTTTGTTGAATAGTCATAATATTTTGTCGGTCCTCCCAAAATTAAGGCCCATACTTTTCTGTTATCTTTTTTAATAAAAGAGTTTAAATATTCTTTATTTTCTGAAATTTCTTCCTTTGTTAAGTAATGAATTGCACCTTTTGTACTTATAACATTATCTCCTTCTATTGCATCGTGCTCTGGTGCAACAATCAAATCAAAATGCTTAAAATCTACTTTTGGATCTTGAATATGAATATTAAAAATTTTTTTATTAGAAATACTTTTTAAGTGAATTGAAGGAATTACACTTTTTCTTCCACACGAAATTATTAAATCAAAATCTGTTTGATCTATTTTTTTATAAACGGTTTGTGAAATTGGAGAGAATCTTGGTGGAATAATTTTCCAAATATTGTTTGTTTCAACTTTGCAGTGAATAAAATCAATTTCAAGTGCTTTAGCCAAACCCTCCACTTGGCTAATCATTCCGTGCATACCTTGTGTTAATAATATACCTTTTAATTTAGACATTTATCACTATATAGCTTTCATATGAGTCAAAATCCAACTAAACACACAAAAGTGTTAATAATTGGATCCGGTCCTGCTGGATACACTGCTGCAGTTTATGCTGCTCGTGCAATGTTAAGTCCTATTTTAGTTTACGGTGCAGAACCGGGTGGACAATTAACTACTACAACAGATGTTGAAAATTTTCCTGGATTTGCTGATGTAATTCAAGGACCGTGGTTGATGGACCAAATGAAAGAACAAGCGAAAGCAGTTGGGACGGAGATGATAGAGGATCATATTGCGTCCGTTAATTTAAAATCACAACCTTTTGAAGCTTTGGGAGATAGTGGTCAAAAATATACGGCAGACAGTATAATTATATCGACAGGTGCTCAAGCAAGATGGTTAAATATAAAATCAGAGCAGGAGTTCAGGGGATATGGTGTCTCTGCATGTGCAACATGTGATGGATTCTTTTTTAAAGATAAAGAAGTTGCAGTTGTTGGTGGCGGTAATGCAGCAGTGGAAGAAGCAATGTTCCTTACAAAATTTGCATCAAAAGTAAAATTGATTCACAGACGTGATAGCTTGAGAGCTGAAAAAATGCTTCAGAAAAAGTTGATGGAAAATAAAAAAATAGAAATTATTTGGGACTCAGTTGTTGAAGAAGTAATTGGAGACAATGAGCCTAAAAATGTCAAAGGAATTAAAATTAAAAATGTAAAAACAAACAATGTTGAAGAAATAAAACTTGATGGGGTGTTTATTGCAATTGGTCATGACCCTGCAACGTCTTTATTTAAAAAACAATTAGATATGGATAACGAGGGTTATTTAATTACTAAACCAGACTCAACCGAGACCAATGTACCAGGTGTTTATGCTGCTGGAGATGTTAAGGACAAGACATTTAGGCAAGCTGTGACTGCTGCGGGAATGGGATGTATGGCAGCTTTAGAAGCTGAAAAACATCTTTCACACAATTAATGCCTGGAAAAGTATTACTCACTGGTATAAGTGGTTTTGTTGCAAAACATGTTGCTATTGAATTACTAAATTCAGGATATGAGGTTTTAGGCACCGTTAGGAATTCAAATTCAATTGAACAAACAAAAAAAACATTAGAAGAAAACAATGTTTCAACGGACAAGTTATCATTTGTAGAGTTAGATTTATTAAAAGATGAAGGCTGGAATGAAGCTGCAAACGGCTGTAAATATATCATTCATGTAGCCTCTCCTTTTCCTCTAAAAGTTTCGAATGACAGGGAATCGCTTACCCCAGCTGCAAAAGATGGAACTTTAAGAGTTTTGAATGCAGGAATTAATGCAAGAGTGGAACATTTTGTTAAAACTTCTTCTATAGTATGTATGTTTAGAAAACCAAACAGATCGAATCCTTATACATTTGGTGAAAATGATTGGACTGATTTAGACTGGGATAAAACTACAGATTATTTTGTATCAAAAACTAGAGCTGAAAAAGCTGCGTGGGATCTTATGGAAAGTAAGGGTCTTAAAAATAGTCTTACGTGTATCAATCCCGGCTTTGTATTAGGAGATTTTTTAAATGAAAAAACTTGTACTTCAATGGAGTATGTAAAACAATTGCTTCAGGGAAAATTTCCAGCTGCGCCGAAATTTTCAGTAATGATATCTCATGTAAAAGATATTGCTAAAGCACATGTTCTATCTTTGACTAACAAAAGAGCTGGGGGCAGAAGATTGATTGTTGGTTCTGAAGTAAGAAGTATTCTTGAATTATCACAAATAATGGCCAAAAATATTCCAAGTCATGCAAAAAAACTTCCTAAAAGAGAATTGCCGAATTTCATGGTTAAACTTCTAAGTTATGTGGACACAAGTGCGAAAAATATGGTCCCTGATCTAGGTCTCAAAATGCAAACAGACCAAACATACGCAGAGGACATTCTTCAAATGAAATTCATAGCATCTGAAATTGCAGTTGTTGATGCAGCGAAATCAGTAATTAGACTAAATATAGCCTGAAGTTAATTCAACTATTTCATCAGATTCAAAAACTGTTTTTTCTAAATTTTCGTTTGCAATTTTTATCATAGCTTTTGCAACTTTTTCTGAATTGATTGGTCTCATTTTTTTAAGTGGACCAAGTAATAAAGGTGACAATAATCTAAAAGTTAGAACGCCTATTTTTTCACCTACTCTATTCTCTTTTCTATCTCCCATTAAAAAAGAAGGTCTTAATATTCCTAAATTAGAGAAGTTTAATTTTTTTAATTCTTCTTCAACTAAACCTTTGAATTTTACATAATCTCCTGAACTTTTTGGATTGGCATATATTGAAGAGATAAAAATAAATGAATTAACCAAATTCGCTTTTGAAATTTCTGCTATTTTTTTGGGTATTTCAAGCTCTACTTTTTGGTATTCATTTTTGTCAGGTGAATTTTGCTTTGTCGTACCAATACAAAAAAAACAATCATCTCCTTTCATATTTTCTTTATGATTATCTAAATCATTGAAATCAATTTTAATAATTTCAATTTTAGGTTCATTAATAATTATTTCTGAACGTACAAATAACTTTATTTTATTGTAATTGTCATTTTTCATTAATTGATCAAGAAGATGTCCACCAATTAACCCTGATGAACCAAAAACAAGGGCTGTTTTCATTAACTTAAGCTTTTACAAAAAGAAGATATTTTTTCTAATGCTTTCTTGAGATTATCCATTGAAGTTGCATAAGAAATTCTGAAAAACCCCTCAAGCCCGAATGCAGAACCTTGTACAACAGCGATACCGCTATTCTCTAAAAGAGATTGAACAAAATCTGTGTCTGATTTAATTTCTTTTCCGTTGGTATCTTTTTTCCCCATTAAACCTTTACAACTTGGAAAAACATAAAAAGCACCATCAGGATTTAAGCACTCTATGCCATCGATATCATTTAGGGCTTTAACAACAAAATCTCTTCTTTCTTGAAATGAATCTGCTCTTTTTTTAATAAAATCTTGCGTTCCACTTAATGCTTCAACTGATGCGGCTTGACTAATTGACGAAGGATTAGTTGTTGATTGTGACTGGATTTTTGCAATTGCTTTAATAATTTCTTTTGGACCTGCCGCATAGCCTATTCTCCAGCCAGTCATTGAGTAAGCTTTGCTTACACCATTCATTGTAAGCACTCTTTCTTTTAAACTTTCGATTTGAGCAATAGTAAAAAATTTAAATCCTTCGTAGGTTACATGTTCATAGATATCATCACTTAAAATATATACATGAGTATACTTTTCCAGAACTTTTGCGATTTCTCTAATATCTTTTTCTGAATAACATGCTCCAGTTGGATTAGAAGGAGAGTTTAAAATAATCCATTTTGTTTTTGGCGTTATAAATTTTTCTAAATCTGACGGGTCTATTTTAAAACTTTGTTTTTCATCACACTCCATTACAACTGGTTTGCCCCCTGCTAATAAAACAATATCTGGGTAAGAAACCCAATAAGGAGCTGGAACTATAACTTCATCACCTTCATTTAACGTGGCCATCATGGCATTGTAAATGACATGCTTTCCCCCTGCTCCAACAGTAATTTGATCAGCTGTATAATCTAAATTATTTTCTTTTTTAAATTTTTCGACTATTGCTTTTTTTAAAGCTGGAGTTCCATCAACAGCTGTGTACTTGGTATCTCCATCATTTATTGCTTTTATAGCTGCTTGTTTAATATTTTCTGGTGTATCAAAATCTGGTTCCCCTGCTCCTAAGCCGATAACATCTTTTCCTGCTGCTTTTAATTCTCTAGCTTTTTGGGTTACAGCAATAGTGGGTGAAGGTTTAATCTTCTTTAAACTGTCTGATATTATGCTCATTGAAATATAAATAAATTCTACTACCTTGTTTAATATATGGAAAATACATATCAAGATTTAATTACAGATATCCAAAGCAAAAATCCTCAAATCGGTGGAAAACTTGAAGGTGGAAAAAAATTTAAAATTAAATCTGACTTCAAACCTGCAGGTGACCAACCTGAGGCTATAAAAAAATTAGTCAATGGTGCTAACAAAGACCAATTTAATCAAGTTTTACTTGGTGTTACAGGTTCAGGTAAAACTTTTACAATGGCAAAAGTTATTGAGGCAACTAACAGGCCAGCCCTAATTCTTGCTCCAAATAAAACTCTTGCTGCTCAACTTTATGGTGAAATGAAAACTTTCTTTCCAGATAATGCAGTAGAATATTTTGTTTCCTATTACGATTATTACACCCCAGAAGCTTATGTACCTAGATCAGACACCTACATTGAAAAAGAGGCATCAATTAATGAACAAATAGACCGTATGAGGCACTCAGCTACCAGGTCTCTCCTTGAAAGAGATGATGTGCTTATAGTTGCTAGTGTATCGTGTATTTATGGACTGGGATCTGTTGAGGCTTACAGTAAAATGACTTTAACTCTTCAAAAGAATAACGATTATAATCGTGAGGAATTGATAAAGTCCTTAGTTGCTCTTCAATATAAACGAAACGATCAAAACTTTGTTAGAGGCACGTTTAGAGCTCGAGGCGAATATTTAGAAATTTTTCCATCTCACCTTGAAGATAGGGCTTGGAGATTAAGTTTATTTGGAGACAAACTTGAACAAATTGAGGAGTTTGATCCTTTAACAGGAGACCAAATAAGAGATCTAAGTTTAGTAAAAGTGTATGCAAATAGTCACTACATCACTCCAAAACCAACAATAGAACAAGCGGTTATAAATATTAAAAAAGAATTAGAAATCACTTTAAAAAAACATAGAGCAGATAATAAGTTGCTAGAAGCTCAAAGATTGGAGGAAAGAACTAAATTTGATCTTGAGATGATTGAAGCAACAGGCTCATGTGCGGGTATTGAAAATTATTCTAGATTTTTATCAGGGAGAAAACCGGGAGAACCACCTCCTACTCTTTTTGAATATTTTCCTGATAATACCCTTATTTTTGTTGATGAGTGCCACGTAACTGTTCCACAACTTAATGGAATGTATAAAGGAGATAGATCAAGAAAAAGTACATTAGCTGAGTATGGATTTAGACTTCCCTCTTGCATGGATAATCGACCATTAAAATTTGAAGAATGGGATTTGATGAGAACTCAGACTGTATTTGTTTCAGCAACCCCGGGCCCTTGGGAATTAGAACAAACTAAAGGTAAATCTATAGATCAAGTAATAAGACCAACTGGTTTGATAGATCCACCTGTAGAAATAAGACCTGCCAAAACTCAAGTGGATGATTTAATGCATGAATGTAGAAAAGTTATTGAGAATGGTCATAGAGTACTTGTTACAACATTAACAAAAAAAATGGCAGAGGATTTAACTGAATATTTACACGAAAATGGAATTAAAGTTAGATACCTTCACTCTGATATAGATACTTTAGAAAGAATAGAAATTATGCGTGACTTGAGAATGGGTGTATTCGACGTTCTTGTTGGAATTAACCTTTTAAGAGAGGGTTTAGATATTCCAGAGTGTGCACTTGTTGGTATATTGGATGCTGATAAAGAAGGGTTTCTTAGATCAGAAACTTCCTTGATTCAAACAATTGGAAGAGCCGCAAGAAATGTTGATGGAAAAGTAATTTTGTATGCTGACAAAGAAACTAAAAGTATAAAAAAAGCAATAGCAGAGACAAATAGACGAAGAGAAATTCAATTAACTTATAACAAAAAACATAAAATTGATGCAAAGTCTATAAAGAAAGAAATTAGTGATATTCTAGAGAGTGTTTATGAAAAGGATTACGTTAAAATCAGTGATGGATCAAATATTGGTGGAAACTTAAAGAAACACTTAAAAGGTCTAGATAAGAAAATGAAAGAGTCTGCTGCAAACCTTGAATTTGAAGAGGCTGCTAAAATAAGAGATGAAATTAGAAAATTGGAAAGTACTGAACTGGAAATTACTCTTAACCCAAAAATTAGACAGTATGATGTAAAAAATAAGCTTTATCCAAAAGGTAGATCGACAATGGGTATGCCAGGAACTAAGGTTACAAAAAAAAGAGATAAAAAATGGAAGCACAGAAAATAATCATTACGGGTGGAGCTACCAGAATTGGTGCTGCAATTGCAAAACAATTATCTGGCCCTAATAAAGAAATACTAATTCACTTTAATAAATCAAAATCAAAAGCTGAAAAACTCAAAAAAGAATTAGAGATAAATGGTACTAAAGTTTACCTTGTCAAAGGTGATTTGAGCAAAGAAAATGATGTAAGTAAAATTGTTAAATATGCAAAATCAAAATTAAAATATTTTGATTGTTTAATAAACAATGCTTCATTGTTTGAAAATGATAAACTAGAAAGTTTTACAACTGATAGCTGGGATAAGCATCTAAAAACAAATTTAAAAGCACCCGCTTTACTATCAAAAGAATTTGCTAAAAATGTCAGAGGAAAAAACAATAATATAATTAATATAATTGATCAAAGAGTTTTTAAACTTACCCCCTACTTTTTTTCATACACCATAAGTAAAACTGGCCTATACACTCTTACAAAAACAAGTGCTATGACTTTAGCACCAAATATAAGAGTTAACGGAATTGCTCCAGGACCAACTATAAAAAATCAAAGACAATCTGAAAAACATTTCAAAAAACAATACATGGCAACTCCACTTAAAAGACAGGTTGATGTTGAACAAATATGCAACGCTGTTGACTTTTTTATAAAGAATGTGTCTATTACTGGTGAAGTTTTAGCTATTGATAGTGGACAAAATTTGAATTGGCAGACACCAGATATTATGGGAGGAAAAGAATGAAAAAAATATTTTTAATTATAATTTTTTTACTTGTTACAAATAATCTATTTGCAAATACTTTAGAATATAAAGATTTAGAAAAATTATCCAAAAATAATACCTTCATGAACGATAAAGGTAAACCTTATTCGATTGAAGAAATATCTGATAAAAAAAATTCATTGGTAATAATTTATAATCATGGAAGTATTCAAGATCACAAGCAGGACCCATGCAAAGCAAAACCTAAATTTGGATATATTTGGGATGCTGCAGTAGTACCAGCTATCCTAAAATTACATAATAAAAAAATTAATGGATTAGAGGTTAAGATTTATCGAGTGTGTTCAGGAGTAAAAGGTATGCCTGGCAAGATCCAAAAAAAATACAGAAAAGAATTAAAATCAAAAGGAAAAATTAATTTAGTAGATGAGCATAAAAATATTAAAAGACAAAATATAATTCTAAATGAAGTTGAAAATTTGAAGAATCTTGGATTTGATAAAATAATATTATCAGGATGGTCAGCTGGTGGTTGGTCATCTCTAATTTTGCAATCAAGATATCCAGAAAAAATTATAGGAACAATTGCTTTTAACCCAGCATTTGCTGGGCCAAAGAAAGAATGGCAAAAAAAATATCCTGAATGGGGTGCTTTTAGGGAAGATTCAGTAAATAAATTTTATAGAGCAAAAAAAATAAATGCAATTGTTTTTGCACATAAGGACGACATATTTGAAGATCCTAAAACTTTATCATTTTTTGAGAATTTTAAAAATTTGGATCTTATAGATTATAGTGAATTAAAACCAACCAAATGTACTTGGGCAGATGGAAATGAAAAAATGCAATCAAATAAAGGACATAATATTCCACAATCAAAATGTTTTACAAAATATTTAGAAGATAAAAATTATCTGATTTCATTTCTTGAAAATATACTTTAATGAAAAAAAATAATCTAAATATTGTAAAAATAGATCAAAATAAATCTTTTTTTAATTATGAGAAGAAAATCTTAATTAAAGAATTAATTTTAGATTTGAAACTTGGTTATTACAACTTTGAAAAAGAAAATTCACAAAAAGTTAAATTTAATCTTGAAGTTGATTATGAAGATAAAAAACCAACAAGTGATGATGATATTAAATCAATTGTAAATTATGGAAAATTAGTAAAACTAATAAAAAAACTTACAAAAAATAAACATTATAATTTTCTAGAGACACTAGCTGAGGATGTCTTTGATGTTCTATTCAAAGATAAAAGGATTGGAAAAATTATGCTCCAAATCGAAAAACTAGAAATTTTAAAAGACTGCACATCTGTTGGTATTCAAGTTACCAAAAAAAGAAGCCATGATAAGCTCTGATTTAGGTAAAGAAGTAATTAAAAAAGAACTCCCTTTAGTTCCTAAGCTACCTGGTGTGTATAGAATGCTGAATTCTAAAGATGAAATTCTTTATGTTGGAAAAGCGAAAAATTTACTCAATAGATTGAAAAGTTATGTTTCTGAGAAAAATCACATCATCAGAACTGAGAGAATGTTATCTCAAACAAGAAAATTAGAGATAACCACTACTTCTAATGAAAGTGAAGCCTTATTACTTGAAGCCAATTTAATTAAAAAATTTAAACCAAAATTTAACATTCTTCTAAGAGATGATAAATCATTCCCTTTCATATTTATTGGCAACCAAGATCAATGGCCTCAGATAAAAAGACATAGGGGGAAAAAAATTAAAGAGGGCTTTTATTTTGGTCCGTTTGCATCAGCTGGATCTGCCAATTGGACAATCAAAATGATTCAAAAAATTTTTCACTTAAGAGTTTGTGATGACACGGTATTTAAAAAAAGAGAAAGACCTTGTATTTTATATCAGATCAAACGTTGTTCAGGTCCATGTGTTGGCTATGTCACGAAAGAGGACTATCAACAAACTGTTGATGATGCCATTGAATTTGTCTCTGGAAAATCGAGAAGGATTCAAAAAAATCTTTCTAATCAAATGGAAAAAGCAAGTGAGGAACTTGACTTTGAAAAAGCAGTAATTCTAAGAGACAGGATAAAAGCACTAAATATAATTCAGTCATCTCAAAGAATAAATGAAGCAAATCTAGTAGAAGCAGATGTTATTGCAGGATACAAAGAGTCTGGTAAGGCATGTATCCAAGTTTTTTTTTACAGATCAAAACAGAATTGGGGTAACCAAGCTTTCTTTCCAAAACATGACCCAGATGAAAAACTTGGAGAAATTATTAATTCATTCGTTTCTCAATTTTATGAAAATAAAAGTGTTCCATCGTCAATAATTTTATCTGAAGAAATTAAAGAAAAAGTTCTGATTGAAAAAACTCTTTCAAATAAGGAGGGTAAACAAATTACTATTTCAGTTGCCAAAAAGGGTTCTAAATTGAAAGTAATTAATCAAGCAATTAAAAATGCAAAAGATAGTTTGAATAGAAAGCTTTATGAAAGTCAAAATAATAGAGAGTTATTTGATGCTGTTGCTAAAAAGTTTAACTTAGAAACAAATATCAATCTAATTGAAGTTTACGATAATAGTCACATTCAAGGTACTAATAGTGTTGGCGCTTTAATCACTTATGGTGATGAGGGTTTTGTAAAAAAAAGATACAGAAAATTCAATATAAAACATAAGAAGAATGCACAAGATGATTATGGAATGATGCGAGAAGTTTTAAATAGGAGATTTAAAAAAGCTGTTCAAGAAAAAGATAATTATTTAAGTTTTCCTGATTTAGTTATGGTTGATGGTGGAAAAGGTCAATATTCAGTTGCTAGGGAAAGTTTAAATGAACTTGGTCTTCATGACATTCCTATTGTAGCGATTGCTAAAGGTAAATTAAGAAACAGTGGCAACGAAACCTTTTTTCACAATGGAAAAGAGTTTAAATTTTCTAGGAATGACCCTACCCTTTTCTTTCTGCAAAGGATAAGAGATGAGTCACATAGATTTGCAATAAGTGCCCACAGAGCCAAACGAAAGAAA
Organism: uncultured Pelagibacteraceae bacterium; assembly: GCA_902520645.1. GTDB lineage: Bacteria > Pseudomonadota > Alphaproteobacteria > Pelagibacterales > Pelagibacteraceae > Pelagibacter. Next base: position 24,496 of record CABYOP010000010.1, read on the forward strand.
GGAATAAGTAAATCACTACTTGACCAAATTGATGGGATCGGATCAATAAGAAAAAGGGCATTATTGAACCATTTTGGATCAGCAAGATCAGTAGAGTCTGCAAGTTTAGATGAAATTAAGTCAGTTGAAGGTGTTGAAGAAAAAGTGGCAAAAAAGATATATAACTTCTTTCACGAATAATTATGCTTAAAAAAATTCCAAATATATTAACGATTGGACGAATAATTATTGTTCCCTTTTTCGTTTTAGCATTTTACTTACCTGGATTTTATGGTGATTTAACTGCATTAATATTATTTGTTGTAGCATCATTTACTGATTTTCTTGACGGAATGTTAGCAAGAATGATGGGTGAAGAGTCAAAGTTAGGAGAATTATTAGATCCAATAGCTGATAAAATAATCGTTGCTACAGCTTTAATTCTTTTAGTAATGGATGGGACTATCAGAAATTACGAAGTAATTGCCGCAATTATTATTCTTACCAGAGAAATATTAATTTCAGGCCTGAGGGAATTTTTGGCAAAAGGAAAAATTAAACTTCCTGTTTCTAGCCTTGCTAAATTAAAAACAGTTTTACAAATGGTTTCAATTGCTCTTCTTTTATCGGGAGATACCGGAAATAAGATTATTAACTTCCAAGATTATAATGCTCAAACTATAGGTATTATTCTTTTATGGCTATCTGCAGCTTTAACACTTTTTACTGGATATGATTATATGCGTAAAGGAATTGACCACGCTATGTCTGAGGATAATAAAGATTAGGCTGCTTTTTTCTTTCTTACTAAAGTTTGATAACTCTCATTTAAATCGATTATGGTATCACATACTTTAAACTGATTTTCTGCGATGCATGAAACTGGAGTTACTTCTGCTGCAGTACCAGTTAAAAAACATCCAACAAAGTTTGACAACTCCTCTGGTTTAATTTTTCTCTCGTTAACTTTGATGTTTTTTGACTTTGCAATTCCAATTACTGTCCTTCTTGTGATTCCATCCAAAAAAGAATCTGGGATTGGAGTATGAAGTTCTCCATTTTTATCTTTGAAAAAAACATTAGCACCTGTTGCCTCAGCTACATTTCCTTCGTGGTCTAGCATTAACGAGTCAGTGTAACCCTGTTTTTCTGCTTCATGTTTTGACAGTGTACAAATCATATAAAGACCAGATGCTTTAGTATCCCAAGGAATTGTATTTGGTGCAGGTCTTCTCCAGTTTGAAATATTTAATCTTATACCCTCAACTTTTAATTTCGGATCAAAATATGATCCCCACTCCCACGTTGCAATTGCAACATGAATTTTTGTTTTCTGTGCAGAGATAGCCATCATCTCGCTACCTCTCCATGCAACTGGTCTTACGTATCCATTTTCAACTTTTTGTGTTGCAATAATTTTATTTGAAGCAATATTAATTTGATCCTCTGAATATGGGATTTCAAAACCCATTCTCTTAGCTGAATGAAAAAATCTTGAAGTATGTTCTTCTAATTTAAAAATTGATCCATCATAGACTCTTTCTCCTTCAAAAACACAACTTGCGTAATGTAAACCATGGCTTAAAACATGAAGTTTGACGTCTCCCCAATCTACAAGCTCATCGTTGTACCATATTTTTCCAGATCTTTTGTCATAAGGTATCATGATTGAAAATATTTAATTATATCTGAAAAATAACTTTGTATCTTTAATATGTCAATATAACTTACCCATAATGAAAGAACTTTTATATTTAAAAGATGATCAGCTCAAAGATTTGATAGAGAAACTTTTTGTGAGCTATAGAGAAACTTTTTCTGACTCTAAAAAGATATTAGACAAGTATTCTATTGGCCTAGCACACCATAAAGTGATCCATTTATTATCCATGTATAAGGGTATTTCGATATCAGAGCTATTGAAAAGACTAAAAGTCACAAAGCAAAGTCTTAATAGAGTTCTAAAGGATTTAATAAAATTGGATATTGTTACTTTTAAAAAAGATGAGCAGGACACCAGAGTTAAGCATGTATTTTTGAATGATAAAGGTGAGAAGATATTTAACGAGGTTTTTAATCAACAAAAAAAAAGAATTTACAATGCATTACTAAAATCCAGTTCAGAGGAAGTAATAAATTTTGATAATGTATTAAGTAAAATTATAAATGGATAAATTTAAAGCTCATATTTTACTGGTCGATGACGATGAAGGAATTAGATTATTAGTAAAAAAATATTTAAATGAAAATAATTTTTTAGTTACAACTTCAGATAGTGCTGAAAATGCATCAGAGAAAGTAAAAATTATCAAATTTGATTTAATTATCTTAGATATAATGATGTCGGGAAAAAGTGGTTTGGATTTTATTAATGACCATAAAAAAGATTTAGATACTCCAATTATACTTTTAACAGCTAAAGGTGAAGCAAGTGAAAGAGTTGAGGGGCTTGAGCTAGGAGCAGATGATTATTTAGCCAAACCTTTTGAGCCAAAAGAACTAATTTTGAGAATTAAAAATATTTTATCTAAAACAATTAAAACTGATCAAAAAAGAATTATTGAGTTTGAAAATATAAAAATTGATTTGAATAAATTACTAATTATTAAAAATAAGAAAGAATTCAAAATAAATAATACAGAAAAAATAATATTAGAAAAAATGATTAATAATCCAGGAAATACATTTTCAAGAGAAAGCATTGGTCAATTAATTAATATAGATAAAGAAAGGTCAATTGATGTAATCATAACTCGTTTAAGAAAAAAAATAGAAATTGATCCAAAAAACCCAAAATTTTTACAAACTATAAGAGGAGCAGGATATGTTCTCTGGATTGAATAGTTTTTTAAGAAAAGTTTTACCCAAAAGACTATTTTATAGAGCACTTTTAATTGTTGCAGTCCCTGTAATTGTTCTTCAACTAGTTATCACAATTGTATTTTTTGATAGCCTTTGGATTAAAACTAACAAAGGAATGACAAGAACATTAGTAAATGAAATTAGTGCATTTATTGAAGCTTATGAAAGTGAGAAAGTTGATAAACAAGAGATAAATAACCTTTTTTCGTTATTTTTAGATTTAAATATTGAACTTATAATTAATGAAGAATTACAAGATCAACAAAGTGAAAGATGGTTTAGTCCAATTGACCGAACATTAAGAAGAGAATTAAAATCAAAGTTTTCTGTGGAAGATTTTTGGTTTGATTCAACAAACTACAAAGAACTAATTGATTTGAGAGTCAAATATAAAGATGGATATTTTAAATTTTTAGTACCCAAAGATCGTGTTGCTAGTTCATCGGCAAGAATTTTTGCATTGTGGATAACAGTGCCTGCAATAATTATGGTAATCATATCTCTAATATTTTTAAAAAATCAAACAAGACCGATTACAAATCTTGCCCGTGCTGCAGAGAGATTTGGTAAAGGTGAGGAAATTGAGGAATATAAACCTTCTGGAGCCCTTGAAATAAGACAGGCTGGTCACGAATTTGACAAAATGAGAAAGAGAATTGAGAGACATATAAATCAAAGAACTGAAATGTTATCAGGTATAAGTCACGATTTGAGGACACCTTTAACAAGAATGAAGTTACAGCTTGCATTTATTAAAGATAAAGATTCAGTGGATAAATTAACTGAAGATATAAACGAAATGGAAAAAATGCTAAACGAATATCTTCAATTTACAAGCTCATCATATGTTGAGAAAGATGAAATGTTTAACTTGTCTGAATTGATTGATGAAGTAATCAAGAAATATAATAATAAAAATATTTCAAAAAATTTGTTACCTAGAATCTATATTAACGGTAGAAAAAACTTAATAAGCAGATGTCTAAATAATCTAATAGATAATGCGTTAAAATATGCAAATAAAGTAGAATTGAGCCTTAATAAAAAGAATACAAATCTATTTATTATGATTGATGATGATGGTCCAGGTATTGCAAAAAGTGAACACGATAATGTATTTAAACCATTTTATAAAATAGACAAAGGAAGAGCAGACTCCAAATCCAGTGTTGGACTTGGTTTGTCAATTGCATCAGATATTATTAAATCACATGGTGGAAATATTAAACTAGAGAAATCTAAAATGGATGGCTTGAGAGTTAAGATTTTTTTACCTGTTTAGTTTTTGTTTTTTTTTTACCTTCAAGCTTTTTAATTTTGATTTCTAAGTTCTCAACTCGTTTTAAAAGTACGTCGAATTCATCCTTGCCTGTTAATTTCATTTTAAAAACAAATTCATCTCTTTTAGATTTGAAAATATTTAAGATTTCTGCTGATAAATCTTTTGAAGAAACTATCCCTTGCTCAATCAATTTTGCAAACTTGTCAATTATAAATTTAGAATTTTTCATATTTAAGATATACATTATAATTATAAATTAAAATGTTCATCAATAATTTTGACCCAGTTGCAATTGAAATTTTTTCCTTAGAAATCAGATGGTATTCATTAGCTTATATTGTTGGTATTTTGTTAGGGTGGTTTGTTGCAAAAAAAATATTCATTAAAAATGACGATATCAATAAAAAATTTGACGATTACATCACTTATTTAATTATTGGAATTATTTTAGGTGGAAGAATTGGATACATATTATTTTACAATCTTGAATATTATTTAAATAATTTAATAGATATTTTTAAAATATGGGAAGGCGGTATGTCTTTTCATGGTGGATTAATTGGAATTGTAACTGCAAGTATAATTTTTGGAAAAAGAAATAATCAAAACCCTTTTTTATATATGGATATTGTTGCTTTGGTTGCTCCAATTGGAATTTTTTTTGGGAGGCTATCTAATTTTATAAATTCAGAACTTTATGGAAAAGTAACCGATCTCCCATGGTCAGTAACTTTTATTCAGATAGACAACTTACCGAGACATCCTACGCAGATATATGAGGCAATCCTAGAAGGAATAATTTTATTTGTTATTTTAATGAATTTTAAAAACAAAAATTTTTTGATCAAACCAGGTTTGATATCAAGTTTATTTTTAATTTTTTACTCAATATTTAGATTTTCTATTGAGTTTTTAAGAGTTCCCGACTCACAGTTAGGTTACTTATTGTTTAATTTAACTATGGGGCAAATTTTAAGTGTAATTCTAATATTAACTGGATTGGTTCTATTTTATTTTAAAAATGAAAATAAACAAATCAACTAACTTATCTTTAGACCAATTTATTAATTGGGCACTTTACGATAAAGATTCTGGCTATTATATGAAGCAAAATCCCTTCGGTAAAGAAGGTGATTTCATAACAGCTCCGAATATCACAAGACTTTTTTCAGAGATTATAACTATTTGGCTGATTACTTTTTTAAAGAGTTTAGGCTCACCAAAGAAGTTTAATTTAATTGAGTTGGGAGCTGGAAATGGTGAAATGATAAAAGTGATTTGTGAAACATTAAAAAATTTTCCAGAACACTTTAGTTCTTGTAATTTTATGATTCATGAAAAAAGTCAATATCTAATAGAACAACAGAAAAAAAATCTTAAAAGTGATAAGATCGTTTGGATTCAAGATTTAGAAAAAAATTATACAAGTCCAACTATTTTTCTGGCTAATGAATTTTTTGATGCTTTGCCAATAAAACAGTTTTTTAAAAGACAAGATGATTGGTATGAAAAATTTGTAGATGTTAGAAATCCTAAAGATGTAAAATTTAACGAAGTTAAAACAAATATTAAATTAATTGAGGAAAAATTAAACTTTGAAATTTCAAAAGAGCAAAATGTAATTGAATATTCTCCTGATGCTTTCAAATATTTAAAAATCATAGCTGATACAATTGAAAAAAATGAAGGTGGAATACTAATCATAGATTATGGTTACTTAAATCAGAAAATGCAGGATACTCTTCAAGCAGTAAATAATCATAAATATTCGAACATATTAGAAAATATTGGTGAGTCTGATATTACTTACAATATTAACTTCAACTTATTTGAAAAATTTATTAATCAATATAAAAACTTAGATACTCTTGTAACAACTCAAAAAAAATTTTTAACAAGCATGGGAATTCTTCAAAGAGCTGAAATTGTGAGTAAGGATATAGAATTTTCAAAAAAAACTGACCTATTTTATAGAATAAGACGACTAATAGATGAAAAGCAGATGGGTGAATTGTTCAAAGTTATGCTTATAAAAACCAAAAATAATAAAATCCAAACAGGATTTCAGAATGATTAAATCTAAAAAACTTTCAAAGATAAAGGATTTAAAACATGGCTTTTTTAATAGCAAAGGCGGTATATCAAAAAATATTTATGAAAGTCTAAACTGTGGACCGGGGTCAAGAGATAAACCAAGTTATGTTAAAAAAAATTTAGAACTGGTAAGAAAAAAAATAAAAAACTCTGCTAGAGATATATTTTTACTTAACCAAATTCATAGTAATAAATTTATTTATGTTGATGAAAAATATCAATTTAAATCAAAACCAAAAGTAGATGCTGTAATCACTAATCAAAAAAACTTACCAATTGCCATTCTAACTGCAGACTGTGTGCCAATTTTGATTTGTGATAACCAAAAAAAAATAATTGCAGCAATTCATGCGGGCTGGAAAGGGGCATACAAAGGGATAGTTGGCAGAGTGATCAAATTTATGCTTAAAAAAGGATCCAGGCCACAAAATATCACTGCTGTAATAGGCCCTTCTATTTCAATTGATAATTATGAAGTTCAAAATGACCTCAAAAATAAATTTTTAAAAAAAGACAGAAGAAACAAAATTTTTTTTAGAATAAAGCGTAAAAAGTTATATTTTGATTTATCAAACTAC
>CABYOP010000011.1 GCA_902520645.1 uncultured Pelagibacteraceae bacterium
AGAATGATAGAGGCATAAATGGAAATCAATCCTTCAGAAGTTACAAAAATATTAAAAGAACAAATTAAAAATTTTGGTGAAAAGACAGAGGTTACTGAAGTCGGTCAGGTATTATCCGTTGGAGATGGTATTGCTAGAATTTATGGCTTAGATAATGTTCAGGCTGGTGAGATGGTTGAGTTTGCTGATGGTTCAAAAGGTATGGCTCTTAACTTGGAAAGTGAAAATGTTGGTGTTGTAATTTTTGGTGACGACAGAAATATTAAAGAAGGTGATGTTGTTAAAAGAACAGGAAATATTGTTGATACACCAGTAGGAAAAGAACTTCTAGGTAGAGTGGTTGATGGTCTTGGAAATCCAATTGATGGAAAAGGAGCGCTTGATAAAAGTGTTAAAAAAACAAGGGTAGAAGTTAAAGCCCCTGGTATTATCCCGAGACAATCAGTTAGTGAACCAATGCAAACTGGCTTAAAATCAATTGATAGTTTAGTGCCAATTGGAAGAGGTCAAAGAGAATTAATTATTGGAGATAGACAGACAGGTAAAACTGCTGTTGCTGTCGATGCAATTATAAATCAGAAAAAAATTAATGAGTCAGGCGATGAGAAACAAAAATTATATTGTATCTATGTTGCAGTAGGTCAAAAAAGATCAACAGTGAGACAAATTCAAAAAACTTTAGAAGAAGCTGGAGCAATGGAATACACAACTATTGTTGCTGCTACAGCATCAGACTCAGCGCCACTACAATTTTTAGCTCCTTATACAGGTTGTGCAATGGGTGAGTATTTTAGGGATAATGGAATGCACGCCTTAATTATTTACGATGATCTATCGAAACAAGCTGTTGCATATAGACAAATGTCTCTTCTTTTAAGAAGACCTCCAGGAAGGGAAGCTTACCCAGGAGATGTATTTTATCTGCACAGTAGATTATTAGAAAGAGCTGCAAAACTTAGTGATGAACATGGTGGAGGATCATTAACTGCACTTCCAATAATTGAAACACAAGGAGGTGATGTTTCTGCATTTATTCCAACAAATGTGATTTCAATTACAGATGGCCAAATATTTTTAGAAACAGAGCTTTTTAACCAAGGTATTAGACCAGCAATTAACGTTGGATTGTCTGTATCGAGGGTTGGATCTTCAGCTCAAACAAAAGCCATGAAAAAAGTATCAGGCTCCATGAAACTTGAGTTAGCTCAGTATAGAGAAATGGCTGCTTTTGCTCAATTTGGATCAGATTTAGATGCTTCTACGCAACAGCTACTTAATAGAGGTTCAAAATTGACAGAACTTTTAAAACAAAAACAATATTCACCACTGACAGTCGCAGAGCAAGTAGTATCTGTTTTTTGTGGAGTTAAAGGTTATTTGGATGACATAGATTTAAAAGATATTGCAGAGTTCGAAACAAAAATAATTGAAAAATGCAAATCTGATAAGCCTGAAATAATTGACTCTATCCAAAGTTCTGGAAAACTTGAAGAAGACAAAGAAAAACTATTAATAGAAGTAATTACTCAACTTAAACAAAACTTTAAATCATAATAATAAATGGCAAGTCTAGACGATTTAAAAAAAAGAATAGCGAGTGTTAAGTCTACACAGAAAATTACAAAGGCTATGAAGATGGTTGCTGCAGCTAAACTTAGAAAAGCTCAAGAAAGTGCAGAAAAAGGAAGGCCTTATTCAGAAAAAATGAACAATGTTATTTTAAATTTGTCTAGTGGAATATCAGATAAGGAGAATGCTCCAAAACTTTTATCAGGGACAGGAAATGACAAGGTTCACTTATGTGTTGTAATGACATCAGATAGAGGATTATGTGGAGGTTTCAATTCTAATATAATTAAAAAAGCTAAAAGTTACTTCTCGAAAATTTTAAGTGAGGGAAAAGAACTTAAAATCATAACTGTAGGCTCAAAAGGAAATGATCAGTTAAAGAGAATGTATGGCGATAAAATTATTGAGAATATTTCTTTCAAGGAGTCAAAAAATGCTAATTATTTTGATGCTGACAAAGTTGGCAAAATAGTAATAGATAAATTTGAGAGTAGTGAATTTGATATATGCACTATTTTTTATAATCAATTTAAAAACGTAATTACTCAAATTCCTCAAGCCCAACAGATAGTCCCTCTAAATAGTGAAGATGGTGAAGATAATACTTCAGAGGAAAGTTATGAATTTGAACCAGATGAAGATGAAATTTTAAGTAATTTATTGCCAAAAAATATTTCAACACAAATATTTAAAGCAATGTTAGAGAATTCAGCTAGCGAACAAGGATCAAGGATGAGTGCAATGGACAATGCAACCCGTAACGCAGGTGAAATGGTTGACAAACTTACTATCCAATATAATAGAAGTCGTCAGGCAGCAATTACAAAAGAACTAATAGAAATCATATCAGGAGCAGAAAGTTTATAATTATGAGCAAAGGAATAATCACACAAGTTATTGGAGCAGTAGTTGACGTAAAATTTGACGGAGAACTTCCAGAAATTCTAACAGCATTGGAATGTAAAAATGGAGATAACAGGTTAGTTTTAGAGGTTGCTCAACATCTAGGTGAAACAACAGTTAGAACAATTGCAATGGATGCTACTGAAGGATTAAAAAGAGGTGATGAAGTAATGAATACTAATGCTCCTATTCAAGTACCTGTTGGACCTGAAACTCTTGGAAGAATTATCAATGTAATTGGTGAGCCAATAGATGAAAGAGGCGAAGTTAAAACAAAAGAAAGTTGGCCAATTCACAGAGCAGCCCCTGAATTTAATGATCAGTCAACTGAAACAGAAATTCTTGTAACTGGTATAAAGGTTATTGACCTGTTAGCACCTTATGCAAAAGGTGGAAAAATTGGATTATTTGGTGGAGCTGGAGTAGGTAAAACAGTTTTAATTATGGAATTAATTAATAACGTTGCAAAAGCTCACGGAGGATTTTCAGTTTTTGCAGGAGTGGGTGAACGAACTAGAGAAGGAAACGACCTTTATCATGAGATGATGGACTCTGGAGTAATAAAAAAAGATGGCCCTGGATCTAAAGCTGCATTAGTTTATGGACAGATGAACGAGCCTCCAGGGGCAAGAGCAAGAGTTGCACTTACAGGTTTAACGGTAGCTGAGTATTTCAGAGACCAAGAAGGCCAAGATGTTCTTTTCTTTGTTGACAACATTTTTAGGTTTACTCAAGCTGGCTCAGAGGTTTCAGCACTATTAGGAAGAATTCCGTCTGCTGTTGGCTATCAACCAACACTAGCTACAGATATGGGAAATCTACAGGAAAGAATTACAACAACAAACAAGGGTTCAATTACATCAGTTCAAGCAATTTATGTACCAGCTGACGACTTAACTGATCCAGCTCCAGCGACTTCGTTTGCACACTTGGATGCAACAACTGTACTTTCAAGACAGATCGCTGAAATTGGTATTTATCCAGCTGTTGATCCATTAGATTCTACATCCAGAATTTTGGACCCAAGAGTTGTGGGAGACGAACACTACAAGGTAGCAAGAGATGTCCAAAAAATATTACAATCTTATAAGTCACTTCAAGATATTATTGCAATTCTCGGTATGGATGAATTATCTGAAGAGGATAAATTAGTAGTTGCTAGAGCCAGAAAAATCCAAAGATTTTTATCTCAACCGTTTTTTGTAGCTGAAGTTTTTACTGGTTCACCTGGAAAATTAGTTGATTTAGAATCAACCATCAAAGGTTTTGATGCTATTTGTAAAGGTGAATATGATCATTTACCAGAAGCAGCATTTTATATGGTTGGTACTATTGAGGAAGCAATTGAAAAAGCTAATAAAATGGAAAAAGAAGCGGCCGCTTAATGAGCGAAGAATTTAAGATTGAAATTGTAAATCCAGAAAAATCTTTTTTAGTAAAAGATGACGTTTCTGAAGTTGTTGTACCTGCCTATGAAGGAGAAATGGGAATATTAAAAGATCATATTTCAATTATTTCTTTTTTAAAGCCTGGAATTATTAAAATTTTATCAAAATCAGGTAATGAAAGTTATTATATTGAAGATGGCATTGTTGAATTTAAAAATAATAATCTTTCAATTCTAACTAGCTCCATATTTAATATTGCTGATATGGATAAATCCAAACAACAAGATTTATTGAAACAAGCAGAGAAAGAGTCTGGCAAGGAAGAAATAAGTGACCAGTCTAGGTATTTAATTGATCAGAAAATCGAAGTTTTAAAAACGCTCAATTAGATTAATTTTTTAACTTTTTTTTGTACTTCCTTGTATACATGCAACTTAAAATCTACTACTACTTTAGTTAGTTGATCTAAATCTATCCATTTCCAATCTAAAAACTCTGGATGATGTGTGTTAATATTAATTTCCTTATCCTCACCAGTAAATCTCATTAAAAACCACTTTTGTTTCTGCCCTCTATATTTACCCTTCCAAATAATACCTAGTAGACGTTCTGGAAGCTCATAAGTTATCATGCCATCTAACTCTTTAATGAGTTTAACACTTTTGATACTAGTTTCCTCTTCTAGCTCTCTATAAGCAGCCTTTAAAAAATCTTCACCAGAGTCAACTCCTCCCTGAGGCATCTGCCAAAAATCTTTTGGATTATCAATTCTTTTAGCTACGAATACTTTGTTTTCTTCATTTAAAACTACAATTCCCACTCCACTTCTTAGTGGTAAGCTACTATATTTCTTATCCATGTTATCCGTTGAGTAGCTTAATGGCGTAACTTAGTTGATTGTCTGTGTCACTCTTTATCTTAAAATCATCTCCGTCTTCATTGATTTCAATATCAGGTCTGACACCGACCTCAGAAATAGACTTTCCAGATGGCAGATAATATTTTGCAACAGTTAATCGTATAGCACCTTTATTTTTAAGTGGAATGATAGATTGTACAGATCCTTTTCCATAACTGTTTTCTCCAACAATTATTGCTCTTTTATGGTCCTTAAGTGCACCAGCCACTATTTCAGAGGCAGAGGCTGAACCGTAATTAATCAATACCAACAATGTTTTTCCATCTGTAATATCTCCTTTTTTAGCAAACCATTTTCTATTTTCTGATTTTTTTCTACTTTTTGTAGATACTATCTCCCCATTATCTAAAAAAAAATCTGAGATTGTTATAGCTTGAGATAATAGTCCTCCTGGATTATTCCTTAGATCTAAAATAAACGCATTTACACTTTCATTTTTTTTTAATTTTTTAATCTGTTTTTCAATTTGATCGCTACTATTTTCATTAAATGATGTAAGTCTTATATATCCTATATTATTTTCTAAAATTTCAGATTTGACTGATTGAATTTCTATTATTTCTCTAACAATATTAAAAGTTAGTGCTTTTTTTTCTCCTCTTCGCCTCACAGTTAGTTCTATTCCAGAACCAACCAGCCCCCTCATCAAATCTACAGCTTCTGCTAAGGATTTACCTTGTACTTGAATATTATTTATTTTTACAATGTAGTCGCCAGCTTTTAGTCCTGCCTTTGAAGCGGGTGTATCATCTATAGGTGATATTACCTTGACTACACCAGCCTCCATACTTACTTCAATACCCAAACCTCCAAATTCACCACTTGTCTCTGTTTGCATCTGCTCAAGAATTTTTGGTGACATATATGCCGAGTAAGGATCAAGAGATTGAAGGAGACCATTGATAGCCGAATCCATACTTTCAGACTGATTTATCTCATCTACGTATTCTTTATTTATTTTTTCTAGGACTTCACCAAAAAGATCGATTTTTTTATAAATATCAGTTTCAGCTGTGTTTACGGTACTATTAAAAAAACAAACAGATAAAAAAATTATCAAATATGTTTTAAATAATTTCATATCATAACTTTTTCTTTTGGAATAAATTCTGACCAAATTTTTTCAAGTTCATAAAATTTTCTTTTTTCAGGATGAAAAATATGAACAATTAAATCTATACCATCAACTAATTTCCATTCATTACTTTGTTTACCCTCAATCTTAGAATCTGGAACTCCATTTTTCTTTAACTTTTCTAAAACTTGTTCTGATAATGACTGAATATGCCTTGAAGAGGTGCCGCTGGCAATAATCATATAATCAGCCATTGAACTCTTATCTTTTAAATCAATTGTTATTATGTCCTGTGCTTTATTAAGATCGAGAGTGTTAATTACAATCTTTTTAAGATCTGAAATTTTATCCATTAATTAGATTTAGACTATCAAATTTTTCTTAATTGAGAAGATGAAATGTTGACTTTTTTAAATTCAATAAATTTAAGTACATCTTTATTAAGCTGCTTAAATGTCTTTGATTTTAATGAATTTTTTTTATATCCATGACGATCAAATACTAAAATGTTGCATTTTTGTGAAATTAATTTCGACTTATGCCACTTGTGAAAGCTAATTAAATTATCTGCACCCATTAAAAAATAGATTTCAATATTTTTATTTTTTTTTAAGTGGTTGATGAGATCAATGGTTTTGTTTGATTTAATTAAATTTTCATAAAATTTCACTTTTATAAATGAATTTGAGCCAATAATACGTCTACATTCTTTAATTCTTTTTAAAACTGTTGTTTCACTTTCAGCTTTAAAGGGATTTTTTTTTGTTATAGCCCAGATTATATTCTGAAGTTGAAATCTCTTTTTTGCTTCTTTAGATATTACCAAGTGTCCTTTATGTGCAGGATCAAAAGAACCTCCCAGAACACCGATTTTGATTTTTTTAGTATTCAATTTATTTTCTTGTTTTTCCTTTACTAGTAATTTCATATTTATAAGAAACTAATTGATTTAATCCAACAGGTCCTCTCGGAGGTAATATATTTGTAGAAATTCCTACTTCTCCACCGAATCCAAACTCTCCACCATCAGCAAATTGAGTTGATGTATTATGCATAGCAATTGAGCTTTTAATATTTCTTAAAAAGTTTTTGGCTGTTTTTTTATTATTTGTAATTATACAATCTGTATGCATTGTTCCATATTTGTTTATATGATCAATACTTTCTTCAAGATTATTTACAATTTTTACTGATACTGCAGGTGCTAAATATTCTGTAAACCAATTTTTTTCTTTAGCTGGCAATATTTTACCTCTGTAATACTTTTTTAAAAACCTATCTCCATATATTTTGCAATTTTTATTTTGTAGCTCGTTCAAAATTGGATTACAAAAGCTTTTTGCAACCTTTTTATGAATCAGAATAGTTTCTGTTGCACCACAAATACTTGTATTTCTTAATTTTGCATTATAAACAATTTTTTTTGCCATAGCTAAAGTTGCATCTTTATCAACATATGTATGACAAAGTCCTTCAAGGTGTCCAATAATGGGTACACTAGATAAATCTTGAACTCTTTTTACTAAATTTTTTCCACCTCGTGGAATAATTACATCAATATATTTTTTCATACCTGATAGCATAATATCCACTACTCTTCTCTGTTTTGTATCAATGAATTGAATAAAGTTTTCGTCAACTTTATTAACTTTAAGTGCTTTTCGAAAAATCTTTGCTAAAATTTTATTAGTATTTATTGCTTCTGAGCCACCTTTCAAAATTACTGGATTTCCAGATTTAAAGCATAGACTGGCTACATCTGAGGTAACGTTTGGCCTACTCTCGTAAATAACTCCAATTACTCCTATAGGTATTGATATTTTACTAATATTCAAACCATTAGGCCTTTTCCATTTTTCTAAAGTATTTCCAACAGGATCTTTTAATTTTGCAATTTTAATAATTGAATTTTGAATATCTTTTAACTTAGTTTCATTTATTAAAAGTCTATTAATTAAATTATTTTTAATACCTATTTTTCTGGCGTAATTTGCATCTTTTAAGTTTTGCTTAAGTATTAATTTTTTTTCATTACCTAATAATTCTGCGTATTTATTTAATACTTTATTTTTGATTTTTGTATCAATTTTCCGTTCAAAAGCTTTTCTTGCTTTTCTTCCAACTAAATTCATATATTTGATCATTTAAACTTCCACCATATCATCTTTATGAATTACTTCCGATTTAGAAACATAACCTAATAATTTTTCAATTTGATTTGAATGATGACCCATAATTTTAATTATCTCATCAGAAGTAAATGAACTTAATCCTCTCGCACATTCAACATTCTTCTTATCCAAAATTTTTATATGATCCCCTTTATTAAATTTTCCTGAAATCTTTTTTATTCCAGCAGCTAGTAAACTTTTTCCTGATCTTAAAGCTTTTTTTGCTCCATCATCAATAATAATTTCTCCTTTTGGTGCTATCGAGCTTATTATCCATTTTTTTCTCGCATCAAGTTTTGAGACCTTAGGACTAAACCAGGTGCATTCATTTTGCTCAATTATTTTTGTGATTGGGTTATTATGTAGCCCATTTGCAATGACCATACTACTACCTGCTAGTTGACAAATTTTTGCAGCCTCAATCTTAGTTTGCATACCTCCACTACCAAATTCATTCATACCTTTAATATTTACATTGCTTAAATCTTTTTTTAAATCTTTAACTATCTTAAGTAATTTTGCGTCTTTATAAATTTTGGGGTTTTTTGTGTAAAGTCCATCAACATCAGAAAGAAGAATTAAGGTATCTGCGTTAGTAATTTGTGTAACTCTAGATGCCAACCTGTCGTTATCTCCATACTTTATTTCTGTTGTAGCTATAGTGTCATTTTCATTTACTATTGGGATAAATCCTAAGTCAAACAAATTTTCAAAAGTTCTTTTGGCATTTAAAGATCTTCTTCTTTCCTCTGTATCTTCAAGAGTAAGAAGTATTTGAGAAATGTTAAGTTTAAATCTAGCAAATGTTTGTGAAAATAAATTCATTAACTCAATTTGACCTATAGATGCAATAGCCTGACTTTGATCTAGTTTAATATTTTTTTTATTATAATTCATTTTTTTACAACCAAGAGCTATTGCGCCTGAACTCACAATTACAACTTTTTGATTTCTATCCCTTAATTTTTTGATATCTTTTGCAAAACTTGATAACCATTTCTTTCTAATTTTTTTATTTTTATCTACAATTAGTGAAGAACCGATTTTCACAACAATTATTTTAGAATTTTTAAGATACATAAGATAAAAGTTTAGCCTTTATTTTAGATATAGAACTTTTTTCTAAAGTTGTCATAGTCAATATCTCACATTTTTTATTTTTGGAAAAATGATCAATTACCTCTTTTGCAGTATCCTCATCAATTAAATCAATTTTATTTAGCACTATAAGCTCTTTTTTATCTAATAATTTAGAGCTGTAGCTTTTTAATTCATTTTTGACCTGATCATAAGATTCATTGAGATCAATATTTGTAATGTCAATTAAATGTAAAAGCGATTTACATCTTTCAATGTGTTTTAAAAATTGAATCCCAAGACCTATACCCTCATTTGCTCCTTCCACTAATCCAGGTATATCCGCAATTGTAATTTCTTTATCATCATAAGAAGCAACACCAAGATTAGGATTTAATGTAGTAAATCTATAATTTGCAATTTTTGGATTTGCATTTGTAAGTGCAGCGAGCAAGCTAGACTTACCTGCATTTGGTAAACCGATTATACCGATGTCTGCAATTGTTTTTAGTTGAAGCCAAATTATAAAATCCTCCCCAACAGTTCCTTTAGTAAACTTTCTTGGAGCTCTATTTGTTGAACTTTTAAATCTGGTATTTCCAAGACCGCCTTTACCACCATTTGCTGCAATAAATTCTTCTCCTTTTTTACTAAAATCAAAAAGTAATGTCTTATTGTCTTCTTCAAAGACTTGTGTACCGAGCGGAACTTTTAGAACTAGATCATCACCACTTTTTCCAGTCCTATTTTGTCCTGCACCATTTTCACCTCTTTCTGCTTTATGATGCTGCTGATATCGATAATCAATTAAGGTATTTAAATTTTCCTCAGACTTTAAAACTATTGATCCACCTTTACCGCCGTCTCCACCATCTGGACCTCCAAATTCAACATATTTCTCTCTTCTGAAACTTGGGGATCCATCTCCGCCATTACCAGCTTTAATATAAATTTTGACTTGATCTAGAAATTTCATAATACAACATCTACTTTGGTTGTACTATTAATTGGGTTTTACTGAAACGAAAGTTCTATCTGCTTTTGATTTTTTGAATACAACTTTACCTTTAACTACTGAAAAAATAGAATGATCTTTACCCATACCTACATTCTCACCAGGAAAAATTTTAGTTCCTCTTTGTCTTACAATTATATTACCAGGTACGACTGATTCACCACCATATTTTTTAACACCCAATCTTCGTCCGGCACTGTCTCGTCCGTTTCTTGATGATCCACCTGCTTTTTTTGTTGCCATAATTTACCTTGTTTTATTTGCTTACCGCTTCTTTAGTTTCTTCTTTTTTTGGCTTCTTAGAAACTTTTTCAGCTTCAGATAAAACTTTACCATCTTTTGAAAAAATTTTATTTATTCTTATCATAGAATACTCTTGTCGATGTCCATTTTTTCTTCTTGAATTGTGTCTTCTTCTTTTTTTAAAAATTAGTATAGTTCTATTTTTACTATTTTTAATTAAATCAGCTTCGACTTTTGCTCCACTTACATGAGGAGCTCCGACCTCAATAGATTTATCATCCCCATATGCTAGGATTTCATTAAACTCAATTTTTGTTTCAGGTTTTGAATCTGGAAGCTTCTCTATCTTAAGAATTTCTCCAGACTTAACTTTGTATTGTTTTCCACCTGTTTTTATAACTGCGTAAGACATAGTATGAATATTTATTTAAGTATCCGCAATATAGTTGTAGCCAAGTTTTAGTCAAGCCGAATTAACTAGAAATTATCCTTTAAATCTCGTAGTTTTGAAAAGGTTTTGACATCTTTTGCTCTTAGAAAAATATTGCAATCCAATTCTTCTTTAAGTGTAGACGGAATTGTGGGTAAGCTGTTCTTTAACTTTATTTGAATATTTTGTATTTTTTTTTTAAGATTTAAATTTTCAGAATCATGTTTGATACAAAATTTTGAATTATTAAGAGTATATTCGTGACCACAATAAATTTGAGTATCAAGAGGCATAGTTTTAATCTTATTTAAAGAACTAAACATTTGTTCGTAGGTACCTTCAAAAATTCTCCCACAGCCAAGGGAAAAAAGAGTGTCTCCAGTAAATAGTAATTTATCTTTATAAAAATGAAAACAAATATGGCCCTTAGTATGTCCAGGAACATGAATTATTTTAGCTACAAAATTATCACTTTTCCATATTTCATTGTCTTCAAGACAAATATCAATTTCTGGAATTCTTTCTGAATCATGTTTAAAGCCAACAACAAGACTATTATATTTTTTTTTTAATTCCTTATTACCTCCAATATGATCAAAATGATGATGAGTATTTAATATATATTTTAGATTAATATTTTTATTTTTTAGATAATCAATTACTGGACGGGCCTCGCTTGGGTCAACAATACATGCCAAATTATTGGTCTCATCTATAATTAAATAACTATAATTATCTTGGAGACATGAAATTATTTCTACTTTCATTTTATTTCTCTATCAAAAATATTCCTAGATCTGCAAAAAAATTTTTAATTGTTAAATTGCTATCATTTATTATTGAAACATTCTGATTGCTTAAAGCCAATGATTTAAAGATTTTGATCTTTCTTGATTTTGCAAAGTAAAAAAAATCTTTTATTGAACACATATGAATATTAGGAGTATTGTACCATTCATCTGGTAATGTCTTAGTAATTGGCATTGTGCCTTTTATGAGCAAATGAAGTCTGACTCTCCAATAACCAAAGTTTGGAATAGTTACAATCGCTTTTTTTCCAACTCTTAAAAGTTCGTTTATAACTAGCTCGGGATTTAAAAAAGCTTGAAGAGTTTGACTAAGAACAACATATTCGAAAGATTTGTCTGGAAATTGTTTTAGATCTTTTTCTGCATTTCCTTCAATGACAGTCAATCCTTTTGCAATACACTCTTGTACTTTACTTTTTGATATCTCCAGTCCTCTAATATTAGTATTTTTATTATTTTTTAAAAACTCCATTAAAATTCCATCTCCACAACCTACATCTAACACTTTTTTATCTTTTTCAATTAATTCAGCTATTACTTGAAATTCATTTTTCATAATTAATTTTCTGTATAAGATTTATCTAAAAAGTTTTTAAGCGCACTTAAAAAGTCTGGAACATCTAATAAAAAGGAGTCGTGACCTTTGTCAGACTCTATCTCAACAAAACCTACATCTGCGCCAATGGAATTTAAGGCAATTACAATGTCTTTGTTTTCTTGAGTTGGATAAAGCCAGTCAGATGTAAATGATATTATAAAAAACTTTGCTCTTGTAGCTCTAAAAGCGTCAGATAAATTACCCTTATATTGTTTTGCTAAGTCAAAATAATCCATTGCTCTTGTAATATAAAGATAGCTATTCGCATCGAATCTGTCGACAAATACTGAACCTTGATATCTTAAATAACTTTCTATCTGAAAATCTGCATCAAAACCAAATTTCAAATCCTCTCGTTCTTGAAGTTTTCTTCCAAATTTTTCTTGGAGACCTTTTTTTGAAAGATAAGTTATATGTGCTGCCATTCTTGCAACAGCCAAACCTTTATTTGGGATTGTATCTTTAGAGGAATAATCCCCACCTTTCCAATTACTATCAGCCGCTATAGCCTGTCTTCCTAATTCATTAAATGCAATATTTTGTGCTGAGTGACTAGACGTACATGCAATTGGGATAACAGTTTTAGCTTTATCAGGAAAATTACTTATAAACTGTAGTACTTGCATACCACCCATTGAGCCACCTGCGATTGAAAAAAGTTTGTCTATACCAAAATGGTCAAGCAAATTATATTGGGCATTTACCATATCGTTTATAGTTATAACTGGAAAATTTGCACCAAAAGCAGTCCCAGTATTAGGGTCTTCATGGCTTGGCCCAAATGAGCCCATGCATCCACCCATTACATTTGCACAAATAATAAAATATTTTTTGGTATCAATTGCTTTATCAGGACCAACTGCATAAGACCACCAACCATCTTTCTTTGTTATTGGATTTTGGCCAGTGACAAATTGATCTCCTGTTAATGCATGAAAAACCAAAATAGCATTATCTTTTTTTTCATTTAATGAACCATAAGTTTCATATGCAATTGGGAATTCATTAATAGTTTTTCCACAATCTAACTTCAATGGTTTTTTTACTATCAAGGTTTTTATAATATTCTCAGTATTCATAACAAAGCTAATATTTGAATTGTGAGAAAAAAAACTATTTTAGCGGTTTTTTTTAAGCGCTCGCAATTCAGTTAAATCAGCGCATAATTTTTGTACTAGAACTTATTTATTATGTCAATTTTTTTAAAAATTGTCTTATTCTCTATAAAAATTTGTAATTTTATCTATAAAGAGCACATAAAATTAAAAAAATGGTTACTCCAAAATTTAAAAAATTTAAGATTGAAGCTTATAAACCTGGCAAGTCAAAGATCAAAAAGCTTAAAAAAGTAATAAAACTTTCAGCTAACGAATCTGCTCTAGGGATCAGCCCTATGGCAAAGAAATCGATATCAAATAAAAAAATGATTTTGGATAAATATCCTGATGGAAAGTCACAAGATCTGAAAAAAGCAATTTCCAAAAAATATAAGTGTGATTTAAATAAAATTATTTGTGGTGCAGGTTCTGATGAGGTAATTCAAATGTTGTGTCAATTATATTTAAATCCAAAAGATGAGGTAATAGTTCCAGAATATAGTTTTTTGATGTACAGAATTTATGCAAAAATTGTAGGTGCCAAAGTTTTATTTGCAAAAGAGGTAGATTTTAAAGTGTCAATAAGAGAGATTTTAAAAAAAATCACAAGAAAAACTAAAATAGTATTTATCGCTAACCCAAATAATCCAACTGCAACTTATTTGACTAAAAAAGAAATATTAGAACTAAGGAATAAAATGAATAAAAATATTTTACTTGTAGTTGATGATGCGTACTCAGAATATATGAAAAATAATGATTATACTTCAGGTTTAGATTTATTTAGAAATAAAGATAATGTTTTTATCTTGAGAACATTCTCAAAAATGTTTGGATTAGCTTCCTTAAGAGTAGGTTGGGGATATGGATCAAAAAAAATAATAGACGCTTTAAATGTGATTAAACCACCATTCAATGTAAATGGTGTAGCACAACTTGCAGCTATTGCTTCGCTAAGAGATACAAAATTTATAAGTAGATCTGTTAAGCACAATTTACTTTATGCTAAAAAGTTAAAAAAATTTCTTGAGGTTTACAATATTTCTTCAAATAAAATCTCAGCAAATTTTCTATTTTTAAATTTTGATAACTGTAAAATTTCAGCAAAATATTTATATGAAAAATTGAAACAAAAAGGTGTTATCTTAAGATCAACAGAGGATGGCTATGGCATTAAAAATAAATTAAGATTAACCATAGGGTCTAAGGAAGAAAATTTAAAATTTATGAATACTGTAAAAAGAATATTAAATTAAATGAATAATATTTTAATTATTGGATGTGGTTTATTAGGATCATCTTTATTGAGACGCATTCATAAAAAAAAAATTGTTAAAAAAATATTCATTTATGAAAAATCAAAATCAAATGTTTCAAAAATTAAGAAATTAAGGCTTCCAGGTATTGTTATTGACAAGCTAGATAAAGGAGCAATTAATTATGATCTAATTATTTTTTGCACGCCAATGAGTGAATACAAAAATCTAATCTTAAAGATTAATAATTTTATTACTCCCAAAACATTAATTACAGACATCGGATCATCTAAAGTAGAGACCTCGAGGTTTATAAAAAAATTTTTGAAAAAAAATATATCTTGGACTCAAAGTCATCCTATTGCAGGGTCTGAAGTTAGTGGCCCAGAGCATGGTAAGGAAAATATGTTTCAAGATCGATGGTGTATTTTAATAAAAGAAAAAAATACAAAAAAAAAATATTTGGATATTTTAAATAATTTTTGGAAAAAAATGGGTTCAAAAGTTATCGTTATGACACCTGAAAAACATGATAAAATTTTTTCCATAACAAGTCATTTACCCCATTTAATTGCTTATAATTTGGTAAAATCAGCACAAGATTTTGAAAAAAAACAAAATTACGATTTGATTAAGTTTAGCGCTGGAGGACTTAGAGACTTTTCACGTATAGCAGCTTCAAATGAAATTATGTGGAGAGATATTTTTTTTAACAATAGTAATAATATTTCAAAAGCTATTGATTTATTTATCAAAAATCTAACAGCCTTTAAAAAGGATATAAATTTAAAAAACAATAAATCAATATTAAAAAAATTAATTCAAACTAAAAGAGTTCGTTCTAAAATTATTAAGTTAAAACAAGATATTAACAAACCTGACTTTGGTAGAAGTTAAAATTTTATTTTAGAAATTTTTCTTACTTCAAGACTTGCTGTATCAAGTATCCTTTTAATTGTTTTCTTTATGGGCATGATAAGTACTTTTTTTTTTGGACCATAAGCGTGAATCAACTGTTTGGAGTTTACGCAAATAGCAACATGACCTTTCCAGAATATAATATCTCCTTTTTTAAATTTTTTTGATATTTTTTTTGTAGAATACTTCATTTGATCTTTAGTATCTCTTGGATAAAATAAATTATTATAATAAAAAAAAATTTGTAATAGAGCTGAACAATCAATACCTTTGTAGGTCTTACCACCCCATTTATAACTTACCTTAAGAAATTTTGTAAAAAATTTTATAAAGTTTTTTTCTTTGTGATTAATTTCTTTAATATCTTTTTTTTTGATCCACTTATTTTTGTCAATTTTTACATAAAATTTATTCTCTTTTTCCACATTTAATTTAGATCCAAGGGGGAGGTAGCTGTTTGATACAGAATTAGGTTTTTTATAAATTTTCGCTTTTAATGTATCTACTTTATATTTTGGGTTAAAATTTTGTATATATTTTTTATTTTCAATGTATCCAATGTAATTATCATATATAGATTTAATTTTTATCCATTTTCTATTTTTAGAAAAAATTTTAAATTTTTCACCGTATATTATTTGAGAAGTTACCTCAGATGACCTTCGAGGTTCCTTGTAAATATTTGAAAAATTCCCTTTAAAGTAAAAATTATTTTTCACCAATTTTAATTTTATTTTTTATAAGCCACAAACAAATCAATGAAGGGATAACCATTAGTGTAGTCAAAATGAAGAATATTCCCCAATCTCCATTTAACCAATCTACCAACGCACCTGATGACGATGCCAAAGTAGTTCTTCCAGCAGTTCCTATTGAAGCAAGTAGCGCATATTGAGTTGCTGTATAAGTCCTATCTACTAGTAAAGAAATAAAAGCAACAAAAGCCACTGTTGCAAACGCTGCAGTAATATCGTCAGCAATTACAGCAATGGCAAATAAAATTTCAGATTTTCCTGCCCAAGCTAAAACTGCAAATAAAAGATTAGTTACAGCCATTAATCCTCCAGCAAAAAACATTGTTTTTATCGTTCCTGATCTCATAGCCATTAAACCACCCAATAATGTAAATATTACAGTTGTGATCCAGCCAAGTCCTTTTGAGTAAATAGCGATTTGTCCTTTTGAAAATCCAATTTCTTTATAAAAAACAATAGACATTCTTCCCATAAAAGCTTCACCAATTTTAAATAAAAAAACAAATGCTAATATTCCAGCTGCAATAGCAAAACCATTTTTTTTAAAAAAGCTAATAATAGGCCCTCCAATAGTTCCTGTAATATAGACAATAAAGTTTGTTAAAAAATTTCTTGATCCAATTTTTTTTCCAATTAGTTGGTCAGTCTCTCTTTGTTTTGCCTGTCTATCTGTTTGAATAGGTTCATGAACAAACATTAAACCTATGTTCATTAAAATAATTAAAATTCCCAAAATTAAAAATGTAGCTTGCCAATAATCAGATATGCCTAAGTTCTCAAAAAATTCAGCTGTAAACAATGCAACAACACCACCCAATTTATAACCTGTCCACCAACCTACAACAGCCATTGCAGCACCAGCTGCCATAGATTTTCCTTCGTTTTCATCTATTTGTTCAATTCTCAATGCATCGACAGTTATATCTTGTGTAGCTGAGGCTATAGCAATAATTAATCCTACACTTATTAATAGAGCTAAATTTTCTGTTGGATTAATTGAGCTCCAAATTACAAGACATAGCAAAATAATGATTTGCATTAAGACTATCCATCCACGTCTATGACCTAATTTTTTTGTTAAGTACGGTATTTGAATTCTATCTATAATTGGAGCCCACAAGTAGTTAAAAGCGTATACAGCAAATATTAACCCTGCCCAACCAATTGTAGACCTGCTTAGACCTTCTTCTTTTAACCAAAGACTCAAACTGCTTGCAATTAAGACCCAAGGAAAACCTGAGATGGCTCCTAACAAAAGAATTCTCAACATTCTTTTGTCATAATACACAGAAAAAGTTTCAGACAGGGTTTGTTTTTTTACCTCAAGCATTTAGTTTCTCCAAAACGATGGTAGAAACAATACTAGTATTGCAAATAACTCAAGTCTACCTAAAATCATTCCAATAGATAAAATCCATTTGGATACATTTGGTAATGATGAAAAATCTCCATTTGGTCCAATTATCGGCCCTAAACCTGGGCCAACATTTGAGATAGATGTTGCAGCTCCAGATAGTGCAGTAATGAAATCAAGGCCAGTTAAGGATAATAAAGCAGCTAAAATAAAAAAAATTACAAAATAAAAAAATATAAAAGATATAATCGATGCAATAAATTTTTCTTCTATTGAATTTTCTTCGTACTTTATTAAAAATACTCCTTTTGGATAAATAATTTTTTTAAGTTGATTTAATATAAAAAGATAAAGAATTTGAATTCTAAAAATTTTAATTCCACATGTAGTTGATCCTGCACACCCTCCAATAAACATCAATGCAAGAAAAATAGTTACTGGAAAACTTCCCCAGTTATCGAATTCAGCATTTACGTAACCTGTGCCAGTTAAAATAGAAATAGTATTGAAAATTATTGATCTAAATGAAAAGTTTTCATTATTAGTTAAAAACAAATAAAAACATAAAATAATTATCGATAAAATTATAATTTTTAAAAATGATCTTATTTGAGTATCACTTGAAAATATTTTTTTGTTTCCATTCAAAAATTTAATGTAAGCAATAAATGGAACACTTCCTAAAATAATAAACACCACAGAGGAAATCTCAATATAAACGCTATTAAAATAACCTATAGATTGGTTATAATTTGAAAATCCACCTGTTGCTATTGTAGTCATTGAATGTGTTAAGCTATCAAATTTTCCCATTCCAAAAATCCAGTAACTGATAGCACAAACTGCTGTCAAGCCAGAATAAACATATATCAGCCTTAAAGCAATTTCTTTAGATTTTGGAAGTATTTTTTCTGATGAGTCATTGCTGGAGATTTTAAATAATTGCATTCCTCCAACATTCATTATCGGCATAAGAGTTATAGCCATTACAATTATACCTATACCTCCTAACCATTGCAAAATAGCTCTCCATAAAAGAATACCTTTAGGGGCATTTTCTAAATTAGATATGATAGTTGAGCCTGTAGTGGTAATTCCTGACATGCTTTCAAAAAAAGCATCTGTAATTGACATTCCCATAGAAGAAAAAATGAAAGGTAAAGATCCAAAAACTGCGACACTCAACCAAGATAAAGCTGTTAACAAAAAGGCTTGTTGCAAATTAACTTTTCTATCATGATCAATATTTGTTAGAAAAAAAAGTGCTCCAAAAACTATAGTCACAATTGATGCTCCAAAAAAAGATGAGTCAATTTCTGCATAAATAAATTGTACAATTATAGGGACAAACATAGATACCCCTAGGATTATTTGTAAAATTCCAAGTGTAAAAAATACCGTTTTATAATTAGACATTTTCAAAGAACATTATTTTATGGTAAATAAATTTCAACTCTATAAGAATTAATAAATTCACTAATTTGAGATTTTAAAAGAACAATTCATGATTAAAAAAGAAGTTTTAGACAAAACCAGTGCATGGCCTTTTGTAGAAGCCAAAAAAATGATTAGAGAAAGAAAATCGTTCATTGAAAAAAAAGGAAAAATAACATTACAAACTGGATATGGACCAAGCGGTTTACCTCACATAGGTACTTTTGGAGAAGTTGCAAGAACCTCTATGATGGTAAATGCTTTAAAGCAATTAACAGATTTACCTACTGAAATTATGACGTTTTCTGATGATATGGATGGTCTTAGAAAAGTTCCAGAAAATATTCCTAACCAAAATTTGTTAAATGAAAATCTTCATAAACCATTAACTGAGGTTCCAGATCCGTTTGGGAAATTTAACAGTTTTGGTGAACATAATAATGAGATGTTAAAGGATTTTTTGAATAGTTTTAACTTTAAATATAGCTTTAAAAGTTCAACAGATTTGTACAAAAGTGGATACTTTAACTCAACACTAAAAATAATATTAGATAATTATGATGGTATAATGAATATTATACTCCCAACTTTAGGAAAAGAACGTCAAAAAACTTACTGTCCATTTTTACCTATATGTCCAGACACTGGGCATGTACTTGAAATACCAGTTGTAGAAATTAATAAAGAAAAATCTCAAATAATTTTCGACAATAAAGGTAAAAAACTTGAAAAAAGTATTCTTGATGGAAACTGTAAACTTCAGTGGAAGGTTGATTGGGCTATGAGGTGGTATGCTCTTGATATTGACTTTGAAATGTATGGTAAAGATTTAATTGAAAGTGCAATATTATCTACAAAAATTATCAACTTACTTGGTAAAAAGAATCCCTCAGGCTTTGCATATGAGTTATTTTTAGATGAAAAAGGTGAAAAGATTTCTAAATCGAAGGGAAATGGAATTACTATCGATCAATGGTTGAAGTATGCATCTCCTGAAAGTTTATCTTTATATATGTATCAAAACCCAAAAAGGGCAAAAAAATTATATAAGGAAATTGTTCCAAAGGCTGTAGATGAATATTTAGATAATATTGAAAAATCTAAAAAACAAACAGATCAGCAACTGATAATGAATCCGGTCTGGCATGTTCATGAAGGCAAAATACCGACTGAAGAAATGATTATGACTTTTTCCATGTTGCTTAACTTGGTTGAAACAAGTAATGCAGATAGCAAGGACTTACTTTGGAAATTTGTTAAGAAATATAAACCAAATATCCAAGAAGAAAACTTTCCAATCTTTGATGGATTAGTTGGATATGCAATTAAATATTTTAATGACATAATCAAATCACAAAAAAAATATAAAAAACCAAGTGAAAGTGAAAAAAAAGCCCTTCTAGCTTTAATTAAAACTTTAGAAACATGTAATGATGGAATGTCACCTGAAGAAATCCAAACTTTAATTTATTCAGCTGGTAAAGAAAATGGTTATGCTGATAAACTTAGAGATTGGTTTAAATTAATTTATGAGGTTGTTTTTGGTGATGAAAATGGACCAAGAATGGGTTTTTTCATAAGTTTTTTTGGTGTAAACGAAACTAAAGAGCTTATAACGAATAAATTAAAATAATGTTTTCAAATTTAAGATCTTTAATATTCAAAATAGATCCCGAAAGAGCACACTTTTTAGCAATACAGTCACTTAAACTCAACCTAGTTTCAAATATCTTTGATGAGAATAAAAATGATCCCATTTTCAAAACAAAAATTTTTAATAAAGAGTTAAACAATCCTATCGGGATAGCGGCAGGTTTTGATAAGAATGCCGAGGTCTACAACCCTTTATTTAAGTTGGGATTTGGATTAGTAGAAGTTGGCACTATCACACCTTTAAAACAATACGGGAATAGTAAACCTAGAGTTTTTAGATTAGTAGAAGACCAAGCGCTTATAAATAGATTGGGCTTTAACAATCATGGCTCAGATGTTGTATTAAATAGGATTAAATCAAACAATAAACTGGGCGTATTAGGAATTAATGTTGGCCCCAATAAAGACTCTGATAATCGAATAAATGACTATTTAATAGGAATTGAAAAATTCTATGAAGTTGCAGATTATATTACCATTAATATTTCTTCACCAAATACTGAAAACTTAAGAAATTTTCACGATGAAAGAAAATTGCAAGATTTACTTAAATCTATTTCAGAAAAGAAAAAAAATTTAGATACAAATATTCCAATAGTGGTAAAAATTTCACCTGATATAGATGAAAACCAGATCAATCTAATTTCAGAAATTCTTTTAGAAAATGATATAAGTGGAATAATTATTTCAAATACCTCAGAAGCATCAAGAGACATTTTAAAAAATATTCAAAGACATCAAAAAGGAGGGTTGTCTGGAAAACCTATTGAGAAAAAATCAAATTTATTAATAAACAAGTTTTATAATCTATTAAAAGGTAAAATTAAGATTATTGGGGTGGGAGGAGTAGACTCAGGACAATCAGCTTATGAAAAGTTTTTACTAGGCGCAGACTATATTCAACTATATACAGGAATGGTGTTTCAAGGTCCAAATATCGCTAGTATTATTAAAAAAGATCTAAAAGAATTATTGATTAGAGACGGTGTTAAAAATTTTAGCGAAATTATAGGAAATAAAACTCTTTCTTAATTCTATTAAACTTGACGCCACCAACATCTAACCTTATATAGGCACTATTATTATGTCAAAAAAATGTGAACTTACTGGAAAAATTCCTTTGAAAGGTCATAACGTTAGTCATGCTAACAACAAGACCAAAAGAAGATTTTTGCCTAATCTTAAGAAAGTAAAGTTTACTAGCGAGCTAATGAAAAGAAGCTTAAAATTAACAGTGAGTAATGCTGGAGTTAGATCAGTTGATAAAAAAGGTAGTTTTGACGAATATCTAAAAACTGTAAAAAATAAAAACTTATCTCCAAGACTTAAAAAATTAAAAAAAGGTATTCTAATTAAATCCCCATTTAAGAAAAAACTTTTGGCTAAATCTGCATAATGAATAAATTATTCTTATTTCTCTCGTTTTTAATGGGAGTAGTTGTTTTATCATCAAATTATTTAGTGCAATTCCCAATTAAATACTATGGACTAGAGGAGATATTAACATATGGAGCATTTAGTTATCCAATAGCTTTTTTGATAACCGACTTAGCGAACAGATCTTATGGAAAATTAGTTGCAAGAAAAATCGTTTATGTTGGTTTTGCAATAGGAATTAGTTTTACTCTTATATTCTCAACTAATTTTGCAGATTTAATTTCAGTAAGAATTGCAATCGGTTCAGGAACAGCCTTTTTAGTCGCTCAATTATTGGATGTACAAATATTTGATCAATTAAGAAAAAGAAAGTGGTTTATTGCTCCTTTAACATCTTCTCTAATTGGATCTACGATCGATACATTTTTATTTTTTTCAATATCTTTTTATGCAACAGGTATTCCGTGGGTTACTTTATCTTTAGGAGATTTAGCAGTTAAGATACTTGTTGCTCTTGTTATGTTGATCCCTTTTAGATTGTTATTAGGAACATTTAAGGCTGTTAAAGCTTAATACAAAAATTTATAACTTAAAATTTTATAAGCCAACTTAGCAACAAGAAAGTTATATGAATTAAAACCTTTTATAGGCGATAATTCGTTAATGTCAGCCCCAACAATTTGGGAATTTTTTGCAGCAATTTTTATTATGTTTAAAGTTTCGTCCCACAACAATCCGCCTGGTTCGGGAGTTCCAGTTGCCGGCATAATACTAGAATCAAGTCCGTCAACATCAAAAGTTAAGTAGACTTTTTTATTTTTAATCAATTTTTTAAATTTGCTAAGATCCCATTTTATTTTATCTTTAGCCCAAAAAATTTTTATTCTAGAAGAATTTTTCTTTAAAAATGGAATTTCACTTTTAGAAATATTTCTGATTCCAAATGAAATTAATGAAACATTTGGATAATCTAAACATCTTTTTATAGCTGATGCATGTGAGAATTTTTCACCATTATAACTTTCTCTTAAATCTGCATGGGCATCAAAGTGCAAAAGACAAATATCCTTATATTTTTTTGTAAATGGAACAATACATCCAGGTGTGATTGAGTGTTCTCCACCAAAAGTCATTGGAAAAAGTTTTTTATCTATAATTTCTTGATTTATTTTTGACATTTTACTCAATGCCTTTTTAATATTTTTATCTATTTTGAATGGTTTTAAAGTTTTAATACCTATCTTTTTATAAGGCTCACAATTTAATTCTTCATCATAAAGCTCAACTTGGTGAGAGGCTTTAATAATCTCTTTTGGCCCATTTTTAGTTCCTCCACCATAACTTACAGTTTTTTCAAGACCGAATGGAACTATGACAACTTTTTCTTTAAAATTGACTTTATTGTCAATTCCGAGAAAACCGTTTTTGTTTGAAAGATATTTCAATTTTATTCAAAAATTTTAGTAAAGTTTTTTCGATCTCTGCTTTTCCATTCACCTCTATGATAAGCATCACTAGCTATTAGAGGCAAAACGCTTGTAGCTTCTGCAAAAACCATTTGTTCCTTCGTGATATCAACTTTACCCCAAGAACTTGCCTCTTTTAGTGTTGAGCTACTACATGCTCCATCTCTACTATCTGCAACTGTGATTTGAACAGCATACTTATGCATATCAACATCTTTTCCTAAAAGTTCTGCGCATATAACTGTATCTTGAATAAAATTCTTTGGTACTCCACCACCTATCATGAATAATCCTGAGCCTTTGGATTTAATTTTTATTTCTGTAAGTTCTCTAAATTCTCTGACAGAGTCAATTGTCATATGTTTTTTTGGATTTTTTTCCTGGTGCATTACTAAACCAAATCCTGCACTCGAATCTGTAAATGCGGGGCAGAAAATTGGAACATCGTTATTAAATGCTGTTTCAATTAATGAATCTTTCTTTTTTGAGTTCTTTTTCAGATACTTTCCCATTTCATGTATGAACTCTCTAGAAGTGTAACTCCTTGGTTCTAACGTATTTGCTATTTCACATATAATTTTGTCACACATTTGAAGCTCTTCCTCATCTATATAAGTATCGTAAATTCTATCGATATAGTTATTTCTTAACTCGGTATCATCTTGAAACTGTGAACCCTGGTAATGTTTAAACCCCAGTGCCTCAAAAAAATCCATATCTACAATTGAGGCTCCTGTTGCAACAATGGCATCAACCATATTATATTTAACTAAATCTTTATAAATATTCATACATCCAGCAGCCGATGTTGATCCAGCCAGAGTAAGAAAAATTGTACAATCTTTATCTTTCAACATTTCATTATAAATATTTGCTGCATTAGCAGTCTCTCTAGATACGAAAGACATTTTTTCCATTGATGAGATTATCTTTCTTGAATCAAAGGAGGTGATATCAATGTGTTCTACAGGGTTTTTTAAGAAATCTTTTTTACTATTGTGACCCAGATTTTTTTGGTCTGACATTAAGCGACCATATTAGCTTTATTGCTATCTTTATTGTACATGGTCAATATTGGTTTATCTTCAACTTCATAAATCTCATCTGAATAGTAGCCATTGAACTGAGTTCTAAAAGTTAATCCATAAGCCCCAAGCTGACCAAGTTCTATATAATCATTTTCTTTAATATTATTTGGAAGCAAAAAAGGACCTTTCATATAATCCATGCTATCACAGGTTGGACCAAAGAAATCAAAAGCAGTTAATTTTTTTGAAATAATTTTATTTGAGTTTTCTTTAATCATCTTTGATGGGTAAACAATATTTGGAGTACCAGCATCAAAAAGAGAACCGTAGGTTCCATCATTTATATAGAGCTTTTGTTTCTTTCTAAGGTTAACTCTAACAATTGTTGATCCACTTTCTGCAACTAAAGCTCTTCCAGGTTCACAAATTATTTTAGGTAATGCATCAAGTTTTAAATTTTCTAGACTTTTTTTAATTTCATTAAAATAATTATTTAATGATTGAGGAATTAAATCAGGATAGATAGTTGGAAATCCACCTCCTATATTTATATAATCTGGAACTATTTTAGTTTTTTTTATTATGTTTCCAATCTCGGTTATACCCTTTGCGTATGAGATTGGATGCATACATTGAGATCCAACATGAAAACTCAAACCAATTTTTTTTGCATGTTGTTTTGCTAATCTAGTTAAACCTATGGCCTCCGATGTTAAAGCTCCAAACTTTTTCGATAAGTCTATTTCTGCATGCTCGTTTGAAACTGCCACTCTTACAAATAATTCCAAATCTTTTGCGTTATTTGTACTTTCTATAATTTTGATTAATTCATCCTTAGTATCTAATGAAAAAGTTTTAACATTATAATTAAAATAAGCTTCCTTAATACTTTCTCTGCTTTTTACAGTGTGCATGTATGAGCATTTTGCATTATGACTAAAATTTCTTATGCTTTTTATTTCTTCAATTGATGCAACATCAAATTGATCTATTCCGCTATCTATTATTGTTTTTATTACTTCTGGATGAGGATTTGTCTTTACAGCATACAAAACTGTTCCTGAGAAATTTTTTTTGAAAACTTTTACTGCAGATTCAATTGAACTTTTTCTGATACAATATACTGGTTTTTCAGGTTTCAGTTGATTTACAAGTTCTTCAACCGATTTAAATTTTTGCATTACTAATGCCTCCAAAAAAAATTTAATAAAAAAAAGTCTTTTAAAATAAAAAAACTTTAATATTTTCTGGCATATAAAGTAACCATCACTAATGTAAAGCAAATAATTCAGGTCAGTATTGCTTAATAATCATATGTTGAAAAATTTAATTTAGTTACCATATTAGGAGCATGAAAGAACAAGCAACGCTTCAAAACCTCAGTGATTTTGAGAATAAATCACTATTAATTTGTGATGACGATAATCCTTTTAGAGAAAGATTGGCAAGAGCAATGGAAAAAAAGGGTTTTGAGGTTTTTCAAGCAGAGAGTGTACAAAAGGGTGTTGAGGCAGTTAAATCAAAAAAACCAGGATTTGCTGTAGTAGACTTAAGACTTGGCGATGGGAATGGTCTTGAAGTTGTAAAAGAAATTCAAACCTCAAATAATGAGAGTAGAATTATAATGTTAACTGGATATGGAAACATTCCAACAGCAGTAGCAGCTATTAAAGAAGGTGCAATTGATTATCTCGCTAAGCCAGCGGATGCTGAAGATGTTGAAAAAGCATTATTGGCAGATCCATCAAAAAAAGCTGCACCCCCAGAAAATCCTATGTCAGCAGATAGAGTAAAATGGGAACATATCCATAGAGTTTTTGAGCTTTGCAATAGAAATGTATCTGAAACAGCACGAAGACTTAAAATGCACAGAAGAACTCTCCAAAGAATTCTCTCTAAAAGATCACCTAGATAAATTTTCTAATTTTTATAATTTTCTTAACTAATAATGCCAAAATGGCAATTTTGAATATTTCAGCCAACAAAAAAGGTTTAGCTCCTAAAGCTAAAATAGGCTTATCCCATCCGATTAATGTCCCTAACCACAATAATCCTAAAATATATATTGTTGAAGTTGCAAGTATTAGTTTACCCAAAACAACAAAAAAACCATCCTCAAATTTAATCATAGATGAAAAATAACATGCCGTTAAGAATCCAATTAAATATCCCATAGTTGGACCAGTGAAATATAAAAGTCCGACACCTTTTTCTGGAGAATTTGAAAAAACTGGTAATCCCACAATTCCTTCAATTAAATACAATCCGATCGTAGCTAATCCAATTTTATAACCTAAGCTAATTCCTAAAAATAAGACTACAAAAGTTTGCATAGTCATAGGGACTGGGTAAAAAGGAATTTTTATTTTTGCAGAAATAGTTAAAGCTATTGAACCAAGTACTATAGCTAACAAAGATTTAATTATTTTAGTTTGTGTAAGATTTTTTGTTAATTCCATAAAATTAATAATACTCTTAATTGTTAATATAATCTAGTGATTAGTAGATTAAATTAAAGTTTAGACTATATTAACTATAAAACATTTAATAAATTTTAATGAGTAAAATACAAAAAACTGATCATTTTTATCTTATTGATGGTTCTGGATATATCTTTAGAGCTTATTATGCATTACCACCATTAAGTAGAAAAAGTGACGGACTGCCAACAGGCGCAGTTAGTGGTTTTTGCAGTATGCTTTTTAAACTTTTAGAGGACTCAAAATCAAATCAAAATTTGCAGAAACCAACTCATTTTGCTGTTATTTTTGATTCTGCCAGAAAAACATTTAGAAATGAAATCTATAGTGAATATAAAGCAAACAGATCTGAGGCACCTGATGACTTGGCACCTCAATTTGAATATATAAGAAAATCTGTTTTAGCATTTAACCTACCATCTGTAGATTTACCTAATTATGAGGCAGATGATTTGATTGCAACTTACGTCGACCAAATAACAAAAAAAGGAGCAAAGGTCACAATTGTTTCATCAGATAAAGATTTAATGCAATTATATCAAAAAAATGTCCGTATCTTTGATCCAATGAAAAATAAATTTGTAACTGAAGAAGACATCATTAAAAAGTTTGGGGTTGATGCATCAAAAGTAATAGACGTTCAATCCTTAGCGGGTGATAGTAGTGATAACGTACCAGGTGTACCCGGAATAGGAGTAAAAACTGCTGCTGAACTAATTAATAAATATGGCACTCTAGAAAAATTATTGAAATCAGCTCATGAAATTAAACAAAACAAAAGACGAGAAACTCTCTTAGAAAATAAAGATAAAGCATTAATTAGCAAAAAACTTGTGACATTAGATCATAAATCTCCAATAAAAAGGGAGTTAGATGAGTTTCAGTTAAAAAGTATAGACAAAGATAAATTATATAAATTTTTAAGAGAGATGGAATTTAATAGATTATTAAGTTCTGCTATTTCTGCATATGGAGAGCCAGACTTAAGGAGCTCTGTTCCAGAAACTAAAAATATAGAAAAGCAAAGTACAATTAATAATAAAAATTATTATTTGATTTCTAATGCAGATGAAATAGATGAATGGGTTGAAGAGGCCGAAGAGTTAGGAGAGGTTGCTGTCGACACTGAAACAAATTCTCTAGATCCTCATCAAGCAGAGCTAGTAGGTATCTCACTTTCTTCAAAAATAGGGAAGGCCTGCTATATTCCAATTGGTCACAAATCATCAAAATGTATCAAAAAGGAAGTTGTTATTAAAAAACTAAAAAAATTATTAGAAGATCCAAGTGTTAAAAAAATTGGTCAAAATATTAAATTTGATTTTATTGTTTTATTTAAACAGGGCATAACATTGTCTGCCATGGAAGATACAATGTTGATGTCTTATGTTTTAGATGCAGGAAAAAATAGACATAATATGGATACATTATCAGAGTTACACCTTGGACATAAAACGATTTCTTTTAAAGAAATGGTAGGAACTGGAAAAAAAGAAATAAATTTCAGTGAAGTAGAAGTTGAAAAAGCAAAAGATTATGCAGCTGAAGATGCTGACATAACTTTTAGACTTTATAAGAAATTTCTTAAAAATCTAAAATCCGAAAAACTGATTAATATTTACGAAATTTTTGAAAAACCATTAATTAAAATTCTTGCATTTATGGAAATTGAAGGTGTAGAGATTGATAGTAAGTTTTTAATGTCTCTTTCTAAAAAATTCGAAAAAAAAATTCTAACATTGGAAAAAGAGATATTTAAAATTTCAAAAAAAGAGTTTAACATTGGGTCACCCAAACAACTAGGTGAAATCATTTACAATGATCTTAAAATAGCAGGTTTAAAAAAAACAAAAAAAGGTGGATTTGCAACAAGTGCTTCTGTTTTAGAGGATTTAGTATTTAAAGGTAACAAATTTCCTAAATTAATCTTGGACTGGAGACAGTTATCAAAATTAAAAAATACTTACTCAGACGCATTACCTGAACATGTTAATCCAACAACAAAAAGAGTGCATACTTCTTTTTTATTAGCCGCTACCACAACAGGAAGACTAGCTTCAAGTGACCCCAATCTACAAAATATTCCAATTAAATCAGATGAAGGAAAAGATATAAGAAAAGCATTTAAAGCTAAAAAAGATCATTTATTAATTTCTGCGGATTACAATCAAATTGAAATGAGAATTCTTGCTGATTTAGCTGATGTGAAAGAATTAAAAAAGGCATTTAAAAATGAAGAGGATATTCATTCATTAACAGCCAGCCAAATATTTAATATTGATATTAAAAAAGTAAATCAAGACCACAGGAGGAAAGCTAAAGCTATCAATTTTGGAATAATTTACGGAATTTCCCAATATGGTTTAGCAAAGCAAATTAATGTATCCAATTACGAAGCTGAAGAATTTCTAAATGCATACTTTGGAAAATTTCCAGAAATTAAAGTCTATATGGAAAACACTATTAAATTTTGTAGAAAAAGTGGTTATGTAAATAATATTTTTGGAAGAAGATCACACTTTAATGGGATAAACGATAAAAATTTTAATGTGAGAAATTTTCAAGAGCGTGCCGCAATTAATGCTCCAATACAAGGATCGGCCTCAGAGATAATGAGACTAGCCATGATAAGATTAAATAAAAAAATGTCTGAGGATAAAATTACAAAACCAAAAATGCTTCTTCAAATTCACGATGAATTAATCTTTGAAGTTCCAAAAAAAGATGAAAAGTTGATGATCAAAATAATTAAAAATGAGATGACAAGTGTAGCTCAAAGTGACTTTCACTCGTTTTCTACA
>CABYOP010000012.1 GCA_902520645.1 uncultured Pelagibacteraceae bacterium
TTTTTAATTGATTAATTTGATTTATATCTTCAAAATCTATCCATCCTACAACCCCCGCAACTAAATCGGTACTATCAGCAATTCCAAGCATATATTCTGTTTCTTGATTAGTAGGTGCTGCTTGGACCAAAACTGTTTTAAATAATTCTGTAGTACCAGACTCCTTTAGAAGGTCATTTATACCATATTTTCTATAGAGAGTTTTATTATCTTTGGCCATCCAAAAATAATCACCTCTAGAAGGGTTCCAAAAGTGTTGATGTGAGTCTATTATTTTCATTAACTTATAAAGTTAACAACTTATTCACCTAAAATACTATCATCTAATATTTTAGTTTCATATGCACTATATGAATGCCATCCAGCAATAGTCTGATCAAAATCAACTATACTACCCGTCATAATTCCAGACTCATCCGAACACAAGAATGCTAAGATTTTTGCAACATCAAGTGGTTTATTTAATCTTTTAAAAGGTACTTTTTTTTCTGCTTTTTTTAACCAATCATCATCTGCATTATGAAATTTTTTCTGAATTACAGTTTCTGCAGGTGTGTCAGTCCAACCAAGATTAACACCATTAACTCTTATTTGATGCCCAGAAACAGAATTTGCTACATTTTTTATCATAACAGCAAGAGCTGCTTTAGATGAACTATAAGCAGTTAAAAATGGCATACCACTATATGCAGCCATTGATAAAATATGAGCTATTGTTCCTTTTTTTTTGTCTCTAATCATTATTTTAATAACTTCTTGCATCATAAACAGTGGAGCTTTTACATTAACATTAAAATTTTTATCGTAATTTTCCTCTGTGGTGCTTAAAATCGTACCTCTTTCTGTAAAAGCAGCTACATTTATAAAACTATCAACAGTTTTAAAATTTTTATCTGTTTCAGAAACAATCTTTCTACATTCATTTAAATTTTCTAAATCAGCTTTAACATAAATACATTTGGATCCTAAATTTTCTATTTCATTTTTTACTTTATTTCCTTTTTCTTGATTTCTTCCACATATAGTAATTCCTTTAGCTCCTCTACTCGCAAGAAGTTTTGCAGTTTCAGCACCACTGCCTTGTGTACTTCCAGTTACTATAATTACTTTATCTTTAAATTGTTTTGTTTGCTCTGAAATATAATTATTCATTATAAATTTGAATTTTGTTAAAAAACTAAGCCCGACAATTAGCCGGGCTTAGAAAATATTTAAAGAGTATTAACCTGCAATACAAGATCCAATGTTTGGTTTCATACAAACATCAAGACCTGTGTAAATTGCATTGTTAGAAGTGTTGTCAAACTTTAATGGTTTGCCATCAACAATATCTTTTAGAACATACATAGCTTTATAGCCCATCATATAAGGTTGTTGACCTACTTGACCATGAGTTCTTCCAGCATCTAAATCTTCCATTTGCATAGGAAGCGTATCAGCAATTACAACTGCAGTTTTCATAGAACTTATTCTATCTGCATGTTTTTCTGCAACTCTTCTAAATGCTTTTGATACGAACTGAGGGAACCCTCCGGTAGGCACAAATGCAGTCAAGTTTGGATGTTTCGCAAAGATGTCTTCCATCTGTTGAACTGATAATGGGAAATCATCATTTGTATAAAGTGGACAACCTGAAGCTTCAGTCCATCCGTTTTCACCTTTAAGAGCGGCACTAGGATATTTTCCACCATCAGCTCTTCCAGCGATTGTATCTCTTATACCCGACATTCTCTCATTGTGGTTTGCTGCTGCAGCACCACCTGATTGAATACAAATTTCTCCACCGTTAGGTTTTAACATCATAACGATTTGAGCAAGATATACTCCAATGTCGTAGTTTTTTGTTCCTACATAAGCTTTTCTTAAACCAGCATCTTTATTTAAAAGATCTGAGTCCCATGTAATAATTGGTATATCAGTACCTTTAACAGCTTTTGCCATTGCCGCAGCATTTGAAGAAGCTACTGCAATTCCATCGACACCTTTTGCTATTAAATCTTGAACAATTTGAACTTGTTCTTGTTCAGTATGCTCACCTGGTCCTATGTATAGACATTCTATTCCACCAATTTCTTGTTCAGCTTGTTTACAACCATCTCTTGCTAAATCAAAAAATGGGTTATTCATTGCTTTAGGAACTAATGCAAAAACTTTATCTGCTGCATATGAAATTCCAGAAATTGATACGAAAACAAATGCTAACATTGCAACTATTGTTTTTTTCATATTTATTTCTCTCTAGTTGGTTAATTTATAAATTAATTTTATGTATTCAGAGTTTTTCATGCAAGTGGAAATTATATACATTCAACTTTAGGTTGATCGATATACAATAATTAAGACCTATTTTGGGTAAATAATTAATTTATATTAATAAAATCTAGTTTAATTTTTTTTATTTTTTACTTTTTCTAACCAAACCGCACCAACAATAAATAAACCTAAGAATGTACCTTGCCAGTAAGGATCAATTCCAGCCATCAACAAACTATTTCTAATTGTCTCCATTAGCGCTGCTCCAATAAATGCACCGAAGGTTCCACCAACACCACCCATTAAGTTTGCTCCACCAATTACTGTTGCAGCTATAACTCTTAACTCATATGTGTAACCTAATGCATTTGTAACTGAGCCCATCCAACCCACAATCATTACTGCTGAGATTGCAGCAAATAATCCGCTTATCATATAGACAGACATTTCAATCCATCTAGTATTAATCCCAGACAACTCTGCTGCTTTTTTATTACTGCCAACTGCATAAACATGTCTTCCATAGGAAGTAAATTTCAAAACCAATCCCATAACAATTGTTAGTATAATTAATAACCAAGTAGCGTTAGCTACACCAAATATAGACCCTCCACCAATTTCATAAAACATTTCATCTTTTGGTCCAAACTCATAAAACATTTTATTATTAGAAACTACTAAAGCTAAACTTCTTGCAATAGCCATCATTCCTAGAGTTACAACGAATGGTGATAATTTTAGATAAGCAATTAAATATCCATTAACAGCCCCAACTATAACTCCTGCTAATAGAGCTAAAAATATTGCAACCCAGACATAAATACCTTCAAAGTAAGCAGCTTTTGAATACCATTCTGGCAAATATTGTGCATCTAAAAATAATCCACAAATAACTCCTGTAACACCCATTATAGATCCAACTGATAAATCAATACCAGCTGTAATTATAACGAAGGTCATTCCGATCGCCATAATTCCAATAAATGAAAAATTTCTAGTTATATTAAATAAATTATCTTTACTTGAAAAAGCATCTTCAACAAAAAACATCATAAAACAAATACCCAATAAAGCTATTGAAACCCAAAAAGATTGTTCCGATACAAGTTTTTGAAAAAATGTTTTTTCTGTTTTAGATATAATTTCCTGATTAAATTTGTTTGAACTCATATTCTATCAATAGCTCCTGTAATTAAACCTGTTGCTTCTTCAGTAGATGAATCTTTAATTTTTTTTTCACATACTTTTTCACCTCGTCTTAAAACTACTAGCTTTTCACAAACTTCAAAAATATCTGGCATTCTATGGCTAATAAGCAAAACTGCAATTCCTTGATCCTTTAAACGCTTAATTAGATCTAAAAC
This sequence comes from uncultured Pelagibacteraceae bacterium, assembly GCA_902520645.1. Classification (GTDB taxonomy): domain Bacteria; phylum Pseudomonadota; class Alphaproteobacteria; order Pelagibacterales; family Pelagibacteraceae; genus Pelagibacter. The sequence continues at coordinate 3,618 of CABYOP010000012.1, forward strand.
TTCAGCAACCTGCCTAACACTGATAGCAGCAGTAGGTTCATCCATTAAAACTAATTTAGGATCAGTCAGTCTTGTTCTTGCGATAGCTACTGCTTGTCTTTGACCACCTGACATTTGCATAACTAGGTCTTTTGGACGAGTTTCTGATTTAAGCTCTTCAAATAATTCAGCCGATTTCTTAAACATAGCTGGATAATCTAAGTATTTAAAGGGCCAAACACCTTTTTGTATTTCTCGCCCTAAAAAGACGTTTGAAGCTGCTGTTAAATGATTGCAAAGAGCCAAATCTTGATAAACAACTTCTATACCAGATTTTCTTGCATCAATAGGTTTCTCAAAATCAACTTCATTATTTTCAAAGACTATCTCTCCAGATGAGGGTTTAAAATTTCCAGCAATAATCTTTAACAATGTAGATTTACCTGCACCATTATCACCCATCAAACCAACAGTTTCGGCTTCATTGATATCAAAACTTACCCCTGTTAAGGCTTGAATAGCACCAAAGTTTTTTTCAATATTTTTTAAAGACAATATCGTCATATTAAAATTTTATATTTATTACTCTACCACTTTTGTATGACTCGTAAGCAGCATTTGCAATAATTAATGCATTTCTTCCATCTTCAAAATTAACTTTAGGTTTAGTTTTGTTCACGACACATTTAATAAATTCATTAAATTGATCTCTATAAGCTTGTTCGTATCTTTCAATGAAGAAAAAATGAATTGGATCTTTTACATTAGTTGCTTTATCAGAAAATTTTTCAACCGAACTAGGTGTTTGATTATTTGATATAATCATGCCTTTACTTCCAAAAACTTCTACTCGTTGGTCGTAACCATATACTGCTCTTCTAGAATTATTTATATGTATCAGTACACCTTTTTTAGATTTTAATATAAACATAGCTGTATCATGATCTTTTTGCTTTTTGGCATTTTTGTCAAATAGCGCTTCACCAAAAGCTGAAATTTTTTCCACTGGATCATTTCCTAAAATAAATCTTGTTAAATCAAAATCATGAATTGTTGTATCTCTAAAAAATCCACCTGCAGCCTTTAAATAATTTATACCAGGAGGCTCAGGGTCTCGGCTTGTAATTACAACCATTTCTAGCTCTCCAATTTCTTTCTTCATTCTAGCTTGTTGGGCTCTTGCATGACTGTTGTCAAATCTTCTGTTAAACCCAATTTGAATTGGAACTTTTATATTTTTAATTTTTTTAAAACATTCATTCACTTTCCTAATATCTAAATCGATTGGCTTTTCACAAAATATTGCTTTTCCAGCTTTGGCAGCCATTGTTATAAACTTTGTATGGGTAGGTGTTGCAGATGCAATTAACACAGCATCTATCTCTTTTGACATAATAGCTTGTTCAGGGGAACTTGCTTGTTTACATTTTGATGATTTAGCTACTAAGCCTGAAAACTTTGAATTTACATCATATACATATTTTAAATTTGCTTTTGGATGAGCTGAAATAATTTTTGCATGCATTTTGCCAATTCGACCTGCACCAAGTAAGGAAAAATTAATCATAATAATATAGAACAGAATTAAAAAATAAAATCAACAAAGAATTTATTAAATAAAAATAGATTAATAAATTAAATAAAACTTTGATTAATTAATTAAAAATCATATTCTATATTTTATAAATAAATTTTAAATATTACTTAATTATATGTCAGTTAAACTAGGAATTGCACCAATAGCCTGGAGTAATGATGATATGCCGGAGCTAGGAGGTGACACTCCTCTTGAGCAATGTTTGTCTGAAGCAAGTGAAGCAGGATTTTCAGGCATAGAGTCAGGAGGCAAATTTCCAAAAAAATCAAAAGAATTAATTCCTTTACTTGAAAAATATAATTTAAATCTATGTTCTGGATGGTATGGAGCAAATTTAAGAAAAAATTCTGTTAAAGAGGAGATAAGTAAAATTCAGGAACAACTAAAACTTTTTCAAGACTGTAAAGCTCCATGTATAGTTTTTGCTGAAGTTTCAGATTCTATTGCGGGTGATCCAGATAAGCCTTTATCTAGCAGACCTCAGATGAATAAAGAAGGGTGGAATGAATTTTGCAAGAAAATTTCAGAAATGGGAAAATTTTTAGAAGATCAAGGCATGCCCTTGGCTTATCATCATCATATGGGTACTGTCATAGAAACCCAAAATGATACTGAAAGACTTTTAGAAAGTACAACAGACCATGTAAAATTAATCTTAGACACCGGACATATGTTATTTGCAGGTGGTGACTCGTTACAAGTAGCTGAAAATTTTAAAGAAAGAATTATTCATGTTCACTGTAAAGATATGAGAAAAAATGTTTTAGATAAATCATTAAGTCAGGACTCTAGTTTTAGACAAGCCTTTTTAGATGGAGCGTTTACTGTACCTGGCGATGGGTGTATTAATTATAAACCTTTGTTAAACTTTTTAAAAAAAATAAATTATGAAGGTTGGCTTGTAGTCGAAGCTGAGCAGGACCCAGCAAAAGCAAATCCATTAGAATACGCCAAAATTGGACACAGTTATCTTACAAATGCTTGTAAAGATACTGGTTTAATTATTACTTTATAATTTTACTATTTTTGTTTTTTCTAAATTTTCATCGTAAAAATCAATTATATTTTGAGTAGTTTCTTTTGCCATTCTTATCATGCATTCTTCTGTAAATGCTGCAGTGTGTGGACTAAGAAAGACTTTATCATTTTTTAATAGAGGATTGTCTTTGTTTGGTGGCTCAGTTTCAAAAACATCTAAACCAGCCCCAAATATTAAACTTTCATTCAAAGCTTGATCAAGATCATTTTCGTTTATCATTCCTCCTCTTGCTGCATTTATAATGATACAATTTTTTTTCATAGTTTTTAATAAATCTAAGTTTATCATATTCTTTGTCTCATTATTTAAAGGCATATGTAATGATATAGCATCCATAGTTTTTACTGCTTCTTTTAAATCTTCAACTTTTTTTCCACCCAAAGACTCAATTTTTTCTGAGGATATAAATGGATCATAAACAAAAACATTCATTTCAAATCCCAAACAACGTTTTATTAAACATTGACCAATTCTTCCAAACCCAGCTATTAAAATGTTTTTACCCCATATTTCTTGGGTTTTAGGTAACTTGTTTCTATCATTAAAATTTCCGGTTTTAACAATATCGTCATACATATTTTTTCTTTTAGAAATACTAAGGAGCATGAACATCACATGTTCAGCCACAGCAACAGCATTTGCGGTTGCCGTAATTGCTATTGTGATGTTATTTTTTTTGCAAGTCTGAAGATCTATATTGTCATAACCTACACCATGTCTTGAAATGATCTTAAGTTTCTTTCCAAGATTTATAATTTCACCTGTTAACTTTCCTGTTCTTAGTGAAACTCCGTCACAATCAACAATTTTATCTTTTAGAGAAGGATCGTTAATATCTTCTATAACTTCAAACACATAATCTGGATGTTGATCTAATAAGTTAAGACCTTTTTCATTTATATTTTGGATTATTAATATTTTCTTCATAAAGTCTTATATACGCAATTAAATTATATAAAAATATTATTTTATAGATTTAATAATTTATTTAAATCTCTTTTATTGTTTTTAAATGTAGGAAGAGGATATTTAAAAGCATATTTTCTAGGTATACATTTTTCTTTTGCTTTTTCCCAAAGTGTTAACCATTGTTTAAAATTTTGAATTTTAATATTTTTTTTATTTTTACTTCGTACATAAAAGTTTGGAAGTGGTTCTCTACCAGAAGGTTGTCCAGCAACATTGTATCTTAGATCTGCACTTATTCTAAAATGATTTGATCTATTAGGTAAAGAACAGTGTATGGAGTGCTTATGTAAGAGAATGATATCTCCAACTTCTGCCTCTAAAGGCACATGTTCCATTTTATCAAGAAGCTCACTATTTTTTACCTGAACTTGACCTCTATAACCAGATATATGATTTAGTAGTCCCATTTTGTTAATTTTTTTAACAGTTATCATGCAACCATTTTTTTTTGTGGTTCTTGTAAAAGGTATCCAGACGGTAACCATGTCAGTTAATTTTTGTCCCTTAGCATTAAGCACAGCAGCGTCTTGATGCCATGGTGTTCTTCCACTCAAACCATCATGAATTGATCCTTTAGGTAATTTTTTTTCAGGCTGTTTAATTCTAGTATTTTGTACTGGATTAGACATTATTTCTTTACCTAAAATTTTTTCAACAACATCTAAAATTTTTTTATTGGTAATCAAATTCCATAATGACTGGGTAGCAAAATAGTCACTATCTTCTTTCACATGATCTCTTGGCAATCTAGTGTTAAAGTATTGATCTAAATCATAAATATTTAATTTTGAAATATAAGAATATTTTTTTCTAAAATCTAATTTTAGAATTTTGTTAATGTCACTTTTTTTTGCATTTTTTTGAATCAGACAATCCATCACGAATTCCATATCGTTTAAAACTGGCTGAAGATCTATTTTATAACTAAGTATATTTTTAATCTTCAAAAAACCTTGTTGGTATAATTTTTTTTGAAAATTATTTTTCATAATTATAATTTATTAGATCATTAATAAAATATCAATGGCCTGGTTTTGAAGTTAAATAATTTACATCATGAAAAGAGGTTAACATTTTTGATTTTGAATAAATTATATGTGGATAATATGTAGCATCTTTATATTTCCAAATGACTGGTTTGTTTAAAGCATAACTTCCATAAATAAAAAACCTTTTAGGACATTTTTTTTCAATAAATCTATTCACTCCGTGATATGAATTTGGAGTAGATTGAAAAAGAACCATAGTTCCTTTTTTTGGTGTAAAAGACTTAATTATCTCAAGTTCATCCATTTTAGGAAACCTTCTAAAACTTTTTCTGATATTTTTTTTTGTCTTTTTTTTATAAATTGTAAGAGATCCACCATTTTTTTTTGGAATATCAGTTAAATAAATTAAGAAATTAAATAATCTTGTTATGTCATCTCTGTGAGGTCTTAATCTATATCCTCCTTTTGATACTGAAAAATCTATGTCTAAATTTACTTTTGGATTAGTATAATTGTTACCTAATATTTTTTTTAATTCACTAGAATTTAATTTTTTTTTAATAGTAAACTTCTTAGGATTAAAAAATTCAGGTTTATATAAATTGATCCATGATCCATCTTTAAAATTTTTTGTAAAAAGCTTATCAATTTTTTTGTAAAAAGATTTACTATTGAATAGTTTAAAAAGCTTCGCAGAGTTTACTGAATTTTTTATATATAAATTAAAATTTTTTGAACCTTTGTTAATTCTGCTTCTTCCTCCCATAATCATATCGTCAAATGCTTTGGAGTTACTGATTTCTTTAACTAATAAATTACATATATTTTTGGAAACAACATTGTCTCCAACTAAAACAGGAAAGTTACTTTTGATTTTTTTTAATTTATTTGTACTTAGCATTTAGCTGTACATACCTTCTTTCACTTTGATCATTTTATACATAAGATCATTTAAAGGTGTCTTTAATCCATGATTTTTACCTATTTTTGAAACCGCACCACTAATAAAGTCTATTTCAGTTTTTCTTTTATATTGAACATCAAAAGCCATCGAAGACTTGTTAGTTTGCATAGAATCTACAATTTTATTAAACATAAATAAGCATTCATCTTCAGAAACATCTACACCATCAGCAAGTGCAACTTCTCTTGTCTCTAAAATTATTTCTTTACCCAAGTCTCGAGATACTTCGTTTGCTTTATTATTTATGTATAAGTCAGTATGGTGAAGATCAAAAATTGCAGACAATGGCCCAATTGCAGTTAAAGCAAAGAGTTTCATCCATTTTCTTTTCTTCACATCTTCTGCTGCAATCATTTCAAGATTATGAGCTGTAAATGTGTCTGCTATTTCTTTAATTCTATCAGTAATACCTCCTTCATATTCTCCAATCCAAGATGGCAATGAACCATGATTCATTATATGTCCTGGTCCTAATATGTTTGAAGCTTGAGTTGTGGTCCCTCCAATTACCTTTTCATTACCTACAATACTTTGAATTATTGCTTCATGACCAATACCATTTTGGAAAGACATGAATGCTGTTTTATCTCCGATTATGTTTTTAATACTTTTTAATGCTGGCTCTAAAGCAGTAGCTTTGCACATAACAATTACTGCGTCCACTTTATCTAACGATGATGGATCTGAGGTAGCTTTCACTTTGATGACGCGATCTCCACCATGTCCATCCATTTTTAAACCTTCTTTGTTAATTGCGTCTACATGCTCTTTCCAAACATCAATCAAAATTACATTAAGCCCTTTTTCAGCAAGCAATCCTCCAAATAAACAACCCATTGCTCCTGCACCAAGTACAGCTACTTTTAAATCTTTATTTATCATCGTTACCTTTATTAAAATTATTTATGTATAGAAATTATATATATTATCTATAGACAATATGCAAAATAAATTATAGCTTATTCTGATCATGCAATTAAAAATAGAAAAAGGAACTTTTAAAGATTACTCATTAGAGGATATTTCAGAGGCATTAAGAAAAGGGCTGTCAGAAAATTTCAAAACAGTTGAAGTTGAAGTAGTGGATTGTCCAAATCTTAGAGATTGGGATTGTCCATCAGAAGGAATAAGTGGAAATCAAAAAATTATAGATGTTGGTGGAGAGCCTTACATGCATGATCCAAATTTTATTGGAGCAGAGTTTGACTATCAAGAAATATCCAAAATGATTGACTCTGTAAAATCTTATGCCTTGGGAGCCGGATCAGGTGCAATGACTTGTTCAGACGGTCATTGTGGAGAATTAGTAATTAATGAAAATTTGATAACTGACGAGTCTAGATCAATATTAGCAAGAGTAAGTCCTGAAAAGAAATGTATTGTTGAAAAGTATTCTGCAAAAAAACATGGTGGACTTGGTAATATTTATTACACTGATGGAAAAAAAGGAAAAGTTATTAAAATAAAAATCAAAGTTAGAACTGGAGAACAAGGTTCTTTACCCCAAGCGATGAGATCTTCCTTATCAAAATATTTAAAAATTAAAGAAAATCAACATATGTCCCTTGCTGGTGTTTTTAGAGTCCTAGATGGAAAAATAAGATCTCACGTCCAACCTGATTATAAAGATATTAAACACGAGTATTACGATCCAAAACAAATGAAATGTGTAAAAGATTTTCTTCAATTTTATGAGCCCGTTGGACCAAAATTACAATGTTATACTGTTCTTTGGACTGGTGATCCAACTGGAGGAGAATTAAATTTAAGAGAATCTGGTGAGCATACACACTTCCATTCTTACGAACATAACAGAGACGCTGGTCATTATCATTTTGATGTAACACCTGCAGAAATAGAATACGAAGGGTATTTTAATACTGCAGCTGAAGTACACAGAGTAAATAATATTTATAAAGAACTATTGAGCAAAAATAGTATTGAATAGAAAAGTCAATGAGTTTAAATTTATTCTAATGAAGAGACAGTTCAAGTATCCTAAACACTTTGAAGAACAAAAAAAAATTCCAAAACTAACTCAAAAAAGAATTCAACTAGCTGAAATATCCCTTGGAGATTTTGAAGGAAGATTGGCTAATGAATTACTGAATTGGTTTTCCTTAACTCCACAACATTGGATAATGTTACATATGGTAATGCTTGCTTATTATAAAAATAAATCAATTACAAAAAATCAATTACTTAAAGTTATTGAGAAATCTTATTTAACTTCAAATGTTTATATCGATACAGCGATCAAAAAAGGTTATTTTAGAATTATAAGAAATGAGAGAGATAAAAGATCTATTTTTATTTTGCCTTCAGTAATTACTATCAAAACCTTTGAAGAGTTTATTGATAGAAGAGATATTCTTTATAAAGGCATTAAATGAAGAATATTTATACATGGGCAGCAAAACCAGCAAAGAGAACTTTGACAGTTGGAGATTTAAAAGCAGCTAAAGGAAAAAGAAAATTTACACAAGTTACTGCAAATAATCTTGAAGAAGCTGAAGCAGCAGAAAAGGCAGGATTTGATATGATTATTTCAAATGCAAAAAATGTAATTCCTGTAAGAGAAGGTTCAAAAAATCTATTTTTAACTGCTGCTTTAGTGTTGAATGAGTTTGTAACCGAAGAGGATATTATGCGTGGTGCTTTTAAAGCATTAGAAAACGGTGCAGATGCAGTAATGACACCGAGAAGTATGGACATAGTTGAAATGTTAGCTAATGAAGATGTGCCGGTAATGGGTCATTTAGGTTTAGTTCCACGAAAATCAACTTGGATCGGTGGGTTAAGAGCTGTAGGAAAAACTGCTGATGAAGCTTATGATCTTTTTCAAAAATTTAAAAGATTAGAAGATGCAGGTGCTTTTTCTGCAGAGTGTGAAGTTATAACTGAAAATGTGATGAGTGAAATTTCAAAGCGTACAAATATAGTTACTGTTTCATTGGGCTCAGGTAAAAATGCTGATGTAATGTATCTGTTCATGGAAGATATCTGTGGTGATACTGAAAATCCTCCAAGACATTCCAAAGCGTATGGAAATTTATTAAGATTAAGAAACGAAATAAAATTAGAAAGAGTAAAAGCTCTTAAGGCATTTAAAAAAGATTCAATGAATGGAAAATTTCCAGGTAAAAAACAATCATCTAATTTAGAAAAAAAACAATTTGAGGAATTTTTAAACCAGCTTGATTAATAAGTAGCGTTATCTTCTTTTTTTGACAAAGAGCCCTTCATTTTGTCAACAGTTGCTTTAGCGCCAGCACTTAGAGCTCTTAAATCAGATGCTATAGTTACAAAATCAAAACCTTTTTTAATCATATTGGCTGCATATTCTGTAGTACCGTTGTGAATTCCAGCAAAAATTTTATTTTTTTTAGCGTGCTCTAAAATTCTTAAAATTTCAGAATAAGCTTTTGTAGACTCTGGTCTATCAAAACCAGGCTTTTCACCTATGGCTAAACTTAAATCTGCTGGCCCGATATAAATGCCATCGACACCTGGCGTAGACATAATTTCATCAAGATTTTCCAATGATTCTTTTGTTTCTATCATTGCTAACTTTAGTATTTCGTCATTAGCGTGATCTGCATAATCAGGTCCACCATATATTAAACCCCTTACAGGACCAAAACTTCTGTAACCATCAGGTGGGTACATGCAAGCTTGAACAAAATTTTCTGCCTCTTTTCTATTGCTTACCATTGGGCATATAATTCCATAACATCCTGCATCTAAAATTTTCATTATTTGACCTGGTTCGTTCCAATTTACTCTTGCTAAAGGAGTTACATCTGTTGTTGATATTGTTTGCATCATTGGAAGTGCGTTACTGTAATCAACTAAACCATGTTGCATATCTACAGTTAAAGAGTCCCAACCTTGATGAGCCATTGCTTCAGCAGATGCAGTACTTGGTATTGCACACCAACCATTTATGACGGGTTTACCGTCTTTCATCATTTGTTTAATTTTGTTTTTTCTCACAATTAGATTTTTAAACCCATGTGAGTATATTTTACATTTAAATAATCTTTAATTGCTCCTGAGCCACCCTCACGTCCATAACCTGTTTGTTTTATTCCACCAAATGGTGCTTCAGCAAGTGCCACAACTCCGGTATTGACTGCAACACATCCAGTTTCCAACTTTTCAGAACCTATATGAGCTTTGTCCATTGAATTTGTGTATAGATAGCTACATAAACCTAAGTCATTGTCATTAGCTCTCTCAATAACCTCATCAAAAGTTTTAAAAGTTAAAATTGGAACTAATGGACCAAAAGGCTCTTCCTTCATGATTGTATAGTTATCTTTAACATCATCAAAAACTGTAGGTTCATAGTAGTATCCTTTATTGAAACCTGATGGTCTTTTTCCACCCATTAAAACTTTAGCACCTTCTTGTTTTGTAGTTTCAACCAATTTTTCTATTTCTTCTAATCTTTTTGCGGTACTTAAAGGCCCTAATTCCACACCTTCATCCATACCATTACCAATTTTTAATTTTTTGGCTCTATCAATAAAAGCACTAACAAATTCATCTTTTCTATTTTCTTGGATATAAAATCTATTAGGTGAAATACATACCTGACCATTATTCCTAAACTTGCCAGTAATTGCTATATCAGCAACTTTATTCATATCCACATCCTCACATACAATAAATGGAGAGTGTCCACTTAGTTCCATAGTAACTCTTTGAACTTTGTCTGCAGCTTTTTTTAAAATGATTTTACCTACTCTTGTTGAACCTGTAATTGAAACTTTTTTAATTATGTCTGATTCCATTAATTCGTTAGATATTTCTGCAGGATCACCCGATAGAAGATTTACTACTCCGTCCGGCACTCCAGCTTCTTTACAAATATTTACTAATTCCATTACAGCTCCTGGTGTAATTACATCTGGTTTACAAATAACAGAACAACCAGCAGCTAAAGAAGTAGAAATCTTTCTTGCAGCTAATACTATTGGGAAATTCCAAGGAACTAAAGCAGCCACCACTCCAACAGGCTGATAATAAACATGAACTCTGGTATCAGGAAATCTACTTTGTTGAGTTTGACCATAAATTCTTTTAGTTTCTTCTGCATTCCACTCAAAAATGTCTGCTGCACCACCAACTTCTCCTACAGCTTCTGTCAGAGGTTTTCCTACTTCAAGAGTTAACCATTTTGCGAGAACATCTTTTCTCTCTCTCATTAGGTCAGCAATTTTTCTAAGAACGTAAGCTCTTTGCCATGGAGCAGTATTTTTCCAAATCTCCAAACCTTTTTCTGCAGACTTTAAAGCTTTTTGAACATCAACAGAGGAAGCCTTTGATGCTTTTCCTATTACCTCTTCTGTAGCAGGATTTATTACATCATAAGTTTCTTTATTTTCAGCTTGTTGCCATTTGCCATCAATGAATTGTCCAAAGTTATTATACATAGAATTAATTTTTAAGTTTACTTATCTGGGTTTTTTAATTTATAATTTAATTATATATAAACACTATACATAATTAAAGACAAACTTAGTTCATGAAAAAAATAACTCTCACTTGTGCTCATGCAATTGTTAAATATTTAATAGCTCAGAAAATATTAATTGATGGTAAAAAAGAACCTTTGTTTCCAGGTGTATTTGGAATATTTGGGCATGGTAACGTAGCATGTTTAGGACAAGCTCTGGAAGAAAATCAAAATGAACTACCAACATACAGAGGACACCATGAACAAAATATGGCTCTTACAGGTATAGGTTATGCAAGAGGGAAAAGAAGACAACAAATTTTTGTAGCAACTTCATCAGTAGGACCTGGTGCAACGAATATGGTAACTGCTGCAGCAGTTGCAATGAGTAATAGGTTGCCAATTTTATTTTTACCTGGGGATACTTATGCAAATAGAATGCCTGATCCAGTATTACAACAAGTTGAGCATTTTAATAACCCAGGAATTACAGCAAATGATGCATTCAAACCAGTAACAAGATATTTTGATAGAATAACAAGACCTGAGCAAATTATTCAGTCTTTTCCAAATGCAGTTCAAACTATGCTTGATCCAGCTGATTGTGGACCAGCCTGCATATCTTTATGTCAGGACATTCAAGGTCAGACATACGACTACCCTGAGGAGTTTTTTAAAGAAAGAATTCATTCAATTAGAAGACCAAGACCAGACGATTTTCAAATCAAACAAGCTGCTGAAAAAATTAAAAAATCTAAAAAACCAATAATCATATCTGGTGGTGGAGTTTTTTATTCTGATGCCATGGAGGAATTAAGTAATTTTGCAATTAAACACAATATACCTGTTACTCAAACCGTAATGGGATATTCAACAATGAAAAGAGACCACTCACATTACGCAGGACAAATTGGAGGTCTAGGTGGAAAAAATACTAATGACCTTGCTAAAGAAACCGATCTAGCAATTGCTATAGGAACAAAACTTGGAGATTTTACAACTGGATCTTGGGCAAATTTCGAAAATGAAAATTTTAAACTTGTGTCTTTAAATGTTTCAAGATTTGATGCTAATAAACATTTGGCTCAAGCTGTAGTTGGAGATGCTAAAGTTTCATTAATTGAACTTTCTAAAGCATTAGGAGATTGGAAAGTAGGAGATGAGTGGAATGAAAAATCTCAAAAAGAATTAAAAATTTGGAACGAACATATCGATAAAGAAAGTGCACCAACAAATCAGGAAGTACCAAGCTATGTTCAAGTAATAGGAGCTATCTATAGAAACTCTGAACCAACAGATATTGCAGTTACTGCTGCAGGTGGTCTGGTAGGTGAGGTAGTTCAAGTTTGGCGACCTAAAGAATTAAATACACATGAAAGTGAATGGGGATTTAGCTGTATGAGTTATGAAATTTCTGGCGCTTTAGGGATTAAGATGGCTAACCCTGATAAAGAAGTAATTTCTTTCGTTGGGGATGGCTCTTATTTATTAAATAATACAGATATATATTCATCAGTAATTACAAAAAATAAACTGATTATAATTGTTTGTGACAATGGAGGTTTCGCAGTTATTAATAGATTGCAATTGTTTAAAGGTGGTAAAGAATACAATAACTTACTGAAGAGCTCAAAAACTCCTGGTTTAGTAGATGTAGATTTTGCAAAACATGCTGAAAGTATGGGGGCGAAATCTGAACACGTAACATCTATTTCTGATCTAGAAGAGGCATTTAAAAGAGCCAAGAAGTCAGATGTAACTTATGTTATTTCAATAAAAACTCATGCTTACAAGTGGGTAGAGGGTTCAGCTTTTTGGGACAGCCCAATTTTAGAAATTCCTTCAACAGATGAAAATAAAGAGGCTTTAAAACTTCACAAAGACGGTAAGTCCAAACAAAGACAAGGCATCTAGTTTTTTTAATGAATAAAGTATTTAAGGTTGGTTTGATAGGGTGTGGACATATTGCAGAAACATATTTCAGAGGGCATCAGTATTTTAACAATTTTAAAATTGTTGCTTGTGCAGATATTAACCAAAAAGCTGCAGATAAATGTGCAAAACTATATAATATTAAATCTAAAAAAGTTGGTGATATTCTTAAAGATAAAGAGATCGAAGTAATCCTAAATCTAACAATACCTCAATCTCATTACAGCGTATCTAAAAAAGTTTTAAGTGCAGGCAAACATGTTTATTCAGAAAAACCTTTAGCTACATATTTTGAAAAAGGAAAAGAACTTGTTGCTTTAGCAAAAAAAAAGAAACTTTATATTGGTAACGCCCCTGATACTTTTTTAGGTGGAGGAATTCAAAAAGCAAGAGAGTTGATAGACTCTGATTTAATCGGAAAAATAAAACTTGGTAATGCAATTTTTGCCTTTCCAGGAGTAGAATCATTTCATCCAAAACCTGAGTCTTGGTATAGAAAAGAGGGTGGGCCAGTAATTGATATGGGACCTTACTTTTTTACAACACTAGTAAATTTACTTGGTCCAGCTAAACAAGTACAGGGAAGAACATTAACAGCTTTTAAAAAAAGAATTTATGGTGCTGGACCAAAAAAAAATAAATCTTTCAAAGTTGAAACACCTACAACTTATTTAGCAACTATTCAGTTTCATACAGGAGCTATTATCCAGGTAACATTGTCATTTGACGTAGTAAATCACCAAAGAAACCATATGGAACTTTATGGAACTAAAGGCTCAATCATTGTGCCTGATCCAAATATGTTTGGTGGGTCAGTTTATATATCAGTTACTGAGGGAGGCAGATGGGGAGAACACAAAACTGATAAAATGCATTTAGGAAAAATAAATATTACTTCATCAAGTGGCAGATCTAATGAGTCTCCTACAAACGCTAATTATAGGAGTGTTGGTTTATCTGAAATGCTTTATTCAATTCAGCAAAAAAAGAAACATAGATGCTCAGGAGAATTATCACTTCATGTTCTTGATATAATTCAATCAACAATGAAAGCAGCTACCACTGGTATACCTCAAAAAATTCTCACTAAGTGTGAAAAGCCAAAAAAATTCAGTGAAGAGGAAGTAAAACGTATACTTATTTAAATGGGAAAACATATTGCCATCGTTGATCCATTTCCACGAACTCTAGAATTAATTTTTTCTAAAGATAAATTTAAAATTCTCAAATCAAAGTATGAATTACTTTATGCACCAAAAAATAAAAAAAATTTTTTTTATGAGAAAAATATCCACAAAGCTTCATTTATTATAGGCCAACCTGCATTGCCTAAAAATCTTTTGATAAAAGCAAAAAAATTGAAAGCAATTATAAATGTTGAAAGTAATTTTATTAATAATATGGATTATCAATACTGTTTTAAAAAGGGAATTCACGTTATTGCAACTTCTCCTGTTTTTTCAAAACCAGTCGCAGAAATTGCTCTTGGGATGACCTTATCTTTGTTAAGAAATATTCATACTGCTCATTTAGATTTTATTAAAGGTAAAGAAAAATATGGATTAGAGAGTAATTTGAAAGCTTCTTTATTATCAGAAAAGAAAATTGGATTATTAGGTTTTGGAGATCTTGCTAAATCTTTGTATCCATTATTATGGCCATTTACCAAAGATATAAATGTTTATGATCCATGGATTCCAAAAATAAAAATTAAAAAGCTTGGTTTCAAAAATATTAGTTTAAATAAGATGTTTGAAAATTGTGAGATTATTTATGTATTAGCGACTGTGACTACAAAAAACAAAAACTTCATAGATAAAAAACTTTTAAATAAGATGAAACCTAATTCTTGTTTTGTATTGATGAGTCGTGCAGCGGTTGTAAATTTTAAGGATTTGATAAACACTGTGAAAAAAAGAAACATATTTGTTGCAACAGACGTTTTTCCTGAAGAACCAGTGCCAAAAAAAAGTTCTTTAAGAAAAGTAAAGAATATTTTATTTTCTGCTCATAGAGCTGGGGCTTTAAAGTCTGCTTTTTTTAATATGGGGGAGATAGTTTTAAAAGATATGAGCTTAATTAGAAAAAATTTAAAACCTAAATTCTGCAAAACAGCAAATAAGAGGACAGTCAATCTAATAGCCTCAAAACCTGTTGCAATTAATTGATTTTTTTATAATTTCGTAATTTATGTCAACTTTCCAAAATCCACTATTAGAAGCAAAAGGAATAACTAAATATTTTGGTACAATTACTGCTTTAGAAAATGTTGATTTAAAAGTACATGCAGGAGAATGTTTAGGTGTAGTTGGAGATAATGGAGCAGGAAAATCAACTCTGATGAAAGTTTTATCAGGCTTATATAAACCCAGTTCAGGTTCATTATATTTTCAAGGAAAAGAGGAAATTTTAGAAAGTCCAAAGGATTCACAAAACCTTGGATTAGAAATGGTTTATCAAGACCTTGCTCTAGCTGGAAATTTACCTATTGGAGAAAATATTTTTTTAGGAAGAGAGCCAACTAAAAATATTGGTTTCTTAAAATTTTTAGATTTTAATAAAATAAAAGAATTAACAAACGCTCATTTAGGAAAACTAAAAATAAATGTTAAGAGCGCTGATCAAAAAGTCGAAGAACTTTCTGGAGGTCAAAGACAAGCTGTTGCAATTGCTAGATCAACAGCATTTAATGCTAAAGTTGTCATCATGGATGAACCAACAGCAGCTCTTGCAATTAAAGAAGTAGGAAAGGTATTAGATCTTATAAATAGCTTAAAAAAAACAGGTGTTGGCGTTATAGTTATAAGTCACAGAATGGATGACATTTTTTCAGTTTGTGATCGAGTGATGGCGCTATTTCAAGGTACAAATTTTGCAGAGTCTGAACTTTCAAATACTTCAAGGGACGAAGTAATTGGATGGATTATGGGTAAAAAATAAAATGGAAGAAAAAGATAATAAAAAAGTTAGTCTATATTTAAAATTAATGCCCTACATTGAGAAGTATGGTATCCTTTTATTGCTTGTACTTATGATACTGGTAATGCATATTTTGCAGCCAGATGTCTTCTTATCATGGAGAAATGTAACTAACGTTTTCAAACAAATCTCTTGGCAGTCAATGTTAGCCTTGGGTGTGTTCATGG
Source organism: uncultured Pelagibacteraceae bacterium (assembly GCA_902520645.1). Taxonomy (GTDB): domain Bacteria; phylum Pseudomonadota; class Alphaproteobacteria; order Pelagibacterales; family Pelagibacteraceae; genus Pelagibacter. The sequence goes on from CABYOP010000012.1 coordinate 19,697, forward strand.
TCATCGTAACTGCTGGTATAGATCTTTCTGTCGGCTCAATAATGATGTTGTCACTCATGGTTTTAGCAATTGTTGCCAAAGCAGGAGCACCTTGGTTTATAGTTGTTATAACTCCTCTGATAGCAGGGTTCTTGTGTGGTTTGTTTAATGGAGCCGGAATTACTTTATTGAGGATGCCCCATCCATTTATAATGACCTTAGGAACACTTTATATTTTTAGAGGGACAGGAAACCTTATATCTGGTGGAACACCAATTAGTGGCTTCACAGATGAAGTTAGATATCTGGGACATGGTAGAATTGATTTAACGTGGCTTGGATTAGAAAAGTCACAGTATCTGCCTGTTAGTTTAGTTTTAATTGCAGTTGTGTATGTTATTTTTTGGTTTTTTCTTAATCACAGCAGAACAGGAAAATGGATTTATGCCATAGGTGGAAATCCAAGTGCTGCTAGAGCATCAGGTATAAATGTAAATAAAATTTTAATCATAGTATATTCACTTTGTGGTTTCTTATCTGGTATTGGAGCATTAATTTTAGCAGGAAGAACTGACTCTGGTTATCCAAATGCAGGTTTACAATCTGAATTAGATGCTATTGCAGCATGTATTATAGGTGGTGCAAGTTTTTTTGGTGGAAGAGGAACTGTATTAGGGGTTTTTGCTGGTGTAATGATTATGGGTATTTTGAGAAATGGACTTAATCTGATGGATGTTAGCTCATTTTGGCAACAGGTTTTAATAGGGTCAATTATTGTTATAGCTGTTTATATAGATGTCCTTAGAAGAGATCTTGGAACTAGAAAATAATTATAGTTCGTTTTACACGTAAAAGTTGTTTTGACTTTATAAACAGTTGAATTTTTTCCAAAATTTTTATTTAATTTAGATTATTCAAATAAAAATAGGGGAATAAATAAATGAAAAACTTAACAAAAAAAATTGTTGTTCTTTTTACAGCAGTATTTTTATCAATTAGTTTAGGTTCTGTTTCTTTTGCTGATGGACATGGTAAAAAAATCTTGTTTAGCATCAAAGGTCCTGGATCTGGAAATCCTTTCTGGGCATCTGTAACAAAAGGTGCTGAGGAAGAAGCTAAAAAATTAGGAGTTAAATTAATTTTAATCGCACCTCCTCAAGAAGGTGATGTTCAGGCACAAATAAATCAAGTTGAGGACCAACTTGCTAAAGGTGTTGATGCTCTAGCACTAGCACCAGGAGATCCAAATGCTTTTGCACCAATTGTTGATGATGCAATTAAAAGTGGAGTTCCAGTTGTATTTGTTGACACCAAAGGAATTAACGAAGGTGTAACATTTATTGGAACTAACAATATGAATGGTGCAGAGTTAGCTGCAAAATTTATATGTGATAAAACTCCAAAAGGTTCTGATGTTGCAATCTTAACTGGTATCGAGTCTCAGTCGACTGCGTTACTTAGAAGAGATGGTGCAATTAAAGGATTCAAAAATTGTGGTTTAAACATTGTTGCAACTCAAACTGCAGAATGGGATACAGCAAAAGGTAGATCAGTAACAGAATCTATAATTTTGAAAAATCCTAACATCAAAGCAATATTTGCTTCTAACGACAACATGGGACTTGGCGCTATGCAAGCTCTTAAAGATGCAGATATGAATGATGTAGTAGTTGTTGGATTTGATGCAACTCCAGACGCAGCTACGAGTATCCTTAAAGGTGAAATGACAGCAACAATTGCTCAGTTCTCTTACAACATGGGTGCTTATGGTGTTAAATATGCACTTGAGTTAGCTAATGGCGGAAGTATTGATATAAATATTGATACAGGTACACAATTAGTAACAACAGAAAACGCTAAAGATTTTAAATAATCTTTATAAATAATCAGAATTAAAGGGTGGAATTTTTATTCCACCCTTTTTTTTTATGTAATATAATAATTTAATGTTAATTAATATTAATCCAATCTTAAGTCCTGAATTACTTTTTCATCTAAGATCCATGGGACATGGAGAAAAAATAATTTTAGCAGATGCAAATTTTCCAGCAAATACGTCTAATGATAGGGTAATAAGATTAGATGGTGTGGACATTAAAGAAGCAGCTTCAGCAATTCTTTCTGTTTTTCCTCTTGATAGTTTTATTGTTTCTCAAGGTGGATCCCCAGCTTTAAGAATGGAGGTAGATGATAAACCAGAAGAATTAACAGAAACGCATAATGAATTTATTGAAGCAGTAAAAAAAGTTTCTGGTGAAAATTGGAAAGTTGGTTCAATCTCTAGACAAGATTTTTATAAAGAAGCAAAAAAAGCATATTGTATAGTTACAACCACTGATGCGAGACCGTTTGGATGTTTTATTTTAACTAAAGGTGTAATTTTACCTGACGGTAAAGTTTGGACATAAATTTTTAAGCAATGAAATCTATTTGTATTTTTGGGGTTTTTGTTGCTGACCTATGTTTTGTGGGGAGTAAAATTCCTATAAAAGGTCAAACAATTTTAGGCAAAAAACATATAGTTGGTCCAGGTGGGAAAGGGTCAAATCAAGCAATTGCAGCAGCAAGATTAAATGGCAACATAAGTTTTATTACCAAGATGGGCAAAGACAGTCATTCTCAGATGGCTTTTGATCTTTACAAAGAAGCTGGAGTAAAAACCCATTCAATTATTCAAGATGATAAACTCTTTACAGGTGTAGCTGGTATTATGATTGATGAGGATGGAAATAATGCAATTAATATCATTTCTGGAGCAGCGGAGCATCTGAATAACAGAGATATAGATAATCATATAGAAACTATCAAAAATTCAGAAATATTTCTTACTCAAATGGAAACTCCTGATGAGACAACAATTTATGCTTTGAAAAAAGCAAAAGAAAATGGATGTACTACTATTTTAAATCCTGCTCCAGCACGAAAAATTGATGAAGAAAACTTTAAATTAATTGATTTTTTTACTCCAAATGAAACTGAAGCAGAGTTTTATTTAAATAAAAAAATTAAAACTGAGTCAGATATTAAAAATGCAGGTCAGGAACTTTTAAAAAAGGGTGTGAAAAATGTAATAATTACCTTAGGGGAAAAAGGTGTTTATTTTGCAAATAAGGAAGAAAATTTTTTCTTAAATGCTTTTGAATTAAAAGAACCTGTTCTTGATACTACAGGCGCAGGTGATGCATTTAATGGTGCCCTAACTGTTAGTTTAGCAAGTAATTTAGATATTAAAGAAGCTTTAATTTTTGCAAATAAAATAGCGGGAATTTCAACTACAAAATTAGGTGCAGCTGCGTCAATGCCTTTTACAAAAGATTTAGTTAATTATTAATTTTAATTTTTTTTATTTTTTGACATAGACAAAGCAATTTTAAAAGAATTTAAAATTGGATCTATGTTAGCTTCATTTTTACCTGCAATAGCAAATGCAGATCCATGAGCAGTAGTAGTTACTGGTACAGTTAATCCACCTTGAACCGTTACGCCTCTATCAAAACCAAAAGCTTTAAGACCTGATTGAAGTGCATCATGGTACATACCAACCATACAATCGTGATTTTTATTTTTATATGCAACAACAAAAGACGTATCACATGGTAATGGACCATCTACATTGTATCCAAGTTTTTTCGCTTCTTCTATAGCAGGAATAATTTCATCTTTTTCCTCTGTACCAAATTCAGCATGTGGATTAAGTGCTTGAATTGCTATTCTTGGATTCTTGACACCATTTAGCTCCATCACTTCGTTGATTAGTTTAATCGGTTTCATAATATTTTCTTTTGTAATATGTTGAGCAACTTCTTTAATTGGAATGTGCGATGTTACTCTAGCTGTCCAAAAATTATCAATAACATTAAACTCACAACAAAAACTATTTACCTCTAGCTTCTCAGCCATTAGCTGCAATTCATCAGAATGTTTATTTCCTCCAAGTTTTAGACTTGTCTTATTCATTGGAGCAAAATTTATAGCATCGATTTTCTTTTCTTTCGCAAGAGTTAAAGCTAAATCCAAAGCTTCTAAAACACTTTCACCAGATTCTTTAGATGGTTCTGCCAATTTGTACTTGTGATTTTTTCCTTTAGAAATGTCTAGGAAAAATTTATTTGATTTATTAAAATCAATTTGGTCAAAATTTTCAACCATATTTAATTGATGTGAAAATCCTGTTATACTATTCCCACTTTCAAATACTTGTTTTTCACCAATGACAACTATATTTGCTTTTTTTGTTATATCGTCATTTAAAAGTTTTGAGACCAGTTCGGGTCCTATACCCGCAGGATCACCAAGAAGTAAAGCGATGTTAGATTTATTTTCAACCATTTTTTCCTTTACGTCTTGTAGCAGATTATGATTAAATTATTAAATATAAATTAACAATAGAGGGAAATAATGAAAAAAAGTTTTAAATTATTTTTAGCTGCCGCATTTTTGGTGACTGAATTTTTTGTTGTTGCACTTCCATTAATGATTACATCTGCAAAAGCAGATGGTCACCCAATTCAAGCAGTTACTCACGCTGGTTTTGGTGGTGGAACAGATGTAACTACTAGAATGATGTTGTTAAGAACTAGAAGGTATCTAAAACAAGATATGCAATTAGTTAATAAAAAAGGTGGAGGTGGAGCGGCATCTATGGATTACATGATGACTCTTCCTGCAGATGGAAATCATACTTTAACTTGGACTACTGGTCATGCTGTATCTATGGCATTAGGTAAAACTAAAGTTAAACTAAGCGATATGCAACCACTTGCAAGAGGAACTGATGATCCTCAATTATTCGTTGTTAACTGTAAGAACGATATCAAAGATGCCAAAAAGTTTATCAGTGCACAAAAATCAAAATCATTAAAGTATGGAACAACACACGTAGGTGGTATTGATGATGTAAGTGCAATTGCTTTTACTAAAAAGGGTAAACTTACAGATCCAACAATTGTAGCTTATAAAGGTGTAGGACCTATAAAAACTAACCTTATCAAAGGAGACATTGATGTAGGTGTTTTAAATCTAGGTGAAGCTGTTACTGAAATAGAAGATGGTACTTTATGTGTATCAGTAGTCTTAGCTAGTAACAGAATGGAAAAATTAAACAATGTTCCTACAGCTACCGAATTAGGAATTCCGGTTGTTTTATCTACAGTCAGAGGCTTCGTAACAAGAAAAGGTGTACCTGCTGATAGAAAAAAACAATTAGAAGATGCAATGATAAAAGCTATGGAGCATAAATATTTCCAAAGTTTTTTAACTGACATTGGTCTTGATTCAACTAGTGTAGTTGGAGCTGATGAGTGGGGCAAGCAAATGGAAGTTATGCTTGCAGAAATGACTGCTCAACTTAAAGCTTTAGGTTACATTAAGTAATTTTAATTAAGTACATTCTTTAATATGAATAATGTACGAGATAAAAAAAGGGCAAACAAAAGTTTGCCCTTTTTTTTTAGAACAGAATTTAAAGTCTTTTTTATAATTGTCTTAGTTTCATCAATTTTATTAATATCTACCTTTTCATTTGATACTGTCCCACCTATTTTAAACAGAGGGATTCAACCTGCTACATTTCCAAAAGGTTTACTTGTCTTAATGATAGCACTTACTTCAATTATCTATTATTTATCTTTTAAAAAACCTTGGAAAAAAGAAAAAAATTTACCAAGGCCTTTTTTTCTTACAATTTTAAGTTTTATTATTTTTATAATTATCTCAAAAACACTAGATTTTTTTCTAGCAATTTCAGTTCTTTCAATTTTTGTATCTTATAATTGGGGTGAAAGAAGAATTTTTTATTTATTATTAGTAAGTATAAT
>CABYOP010000013.1:0-2500 GCA_902520645.1 uncultured Pelagibacteraceae bacterium
TTTATTTTTTAAATTTTTTAACATTTGAATATCAATAGGTAACAATTATTAGATTAGAGATACTTAAAAATCAAAAAAAACCCTTGAAAATAGGGCATTTTAATCTAATTTTTTGATGTTAAATGCTTGATTTCCTATTATTTTAGCCTATAAGCACTGAACTTTCTCAGTAAAATTATTGTTAACACAATAAATAAGTGAGGATTATTGAGCTTTTTTGCTCAATTAGCTATTTAAAAAGTAAAAATTTAAGAAGAGAAGTGTGGACGGTTAAGGTTACCAAAAATTTGTCGTACACACTTCAACATCATATAAATTTTATTCTTAGAATTTATATGGAAGCTAGTGTGCGCCGTTTTTAAACTTGAGAGTTTGATCATGGCTCAGAACGTACGCTGGCGGCACGCCTAACACATGCAAGTCGAACGAAGTAGCAATACTTAGTGGCAGACGGGTGAGTAACATGTAGGTATCTGCCCTTTGGCCTGGAATAACACGAGGAAACTTGTGCTAATACCGGATAAGTCTTTACGGAGAAAGCTTTATGCACCATTGGATGAGCCTGCACTTGATTAGTTTGTTGGTGGGGTAATGGCCTACCAAGACTGTGATCAATAGCTGATTTGAGAGGATGATCAGCCACATTGGGACTGAGACACGGCCCAAACTCCTACGGGAGGCAGCAGTGGGGAATCTTGCACAATGGAGGAAACTCTGATGCAGCGATGCCGCGTGAGTGAAGAAGGCCTTTGGGTTGTAAAGCTCTTTCGTCGGGGAAGAAAATGACTGTACCCGAATAAGAAGGTCCGGCTAACTTCGTGCCAGCAGCCGCGGTAATACGAAGGGACCTAGCGTAGTTCGGAATTACTGGGCTTAAAGAGTTCGTAGGTGGTTGAAAAAGTTGGTGGTGAAATCCCAGAGCTTAACTCTGGAACTGCCATCAAAACTTTTCAGCTAGAGTATGATAGAGGAAAGCAGAATTTCTAGTGTAGAGGTGAAATTCGTAGATATTAGAAAGAATACCAATTGCGAAGGCAGCTTTCTGGATCATTACTGACACTGAGGAACGAAAGCATGGGTAGCGAAGAGGATTAGATACCCTCGTAGTCCATGCCGTAAACGATGTGTGTTAGACGTTGGAAATTTATTTTCAGTGTCGCAGCGAAAGCGATAAACACACCGCCTGGGGAGTACGACCGCAAGGTTAAAACTCAAATGAATTGACGGGGACCCGCACAAGTAGTGGAGCATGTGGTTTAATTCGAAGATACGCGCAGAACCTTACCAACACTTGACATGTTCGTCGCGACTCTAAGAGATTAGAGTTTTCGGTTCGGCCGGACGAAACACAGGTGCTGCATGGCTGTCGTCAGCTCGTGTCGTGAGATGTTGGGTTAAGTCCCGCAACGAGCGCAACCCTCACTTTTAGTTGCCATCATTAAGTTGGGCACTCTGAAAGAACTGCCAGTGATAAGCTGGAGGAAGGTGGGGATGACGTCAAGTCCTCATGGCCCTTACGTGTTGGGCTACACACGTGCTACAATGGTATCTACAACAGGAAGCAAGACTGCGAGGTCAAGCAAATCCTTAAAAGATACCTCAGTTCGGATTGCACTCTGCAACTCGAGTGCATGAAGCTGGAATTACTAGTAATCGTGGATCAGCGTGCCACGGTGAATGCGTTCCCGGGTCTTGTACACACCGCCCGTCACACCATGGGAGTTGGTTCTACCTTAAGGCAAGGTTTAATACCCTTGACCACGGTATAGTCAGCGACTGGGGTGAAGTCGTAACAAGGTAGCCGTAGGGGAACCTGCGGCTGGATTACCTCCTTTCTAAGGATGAATGAAAGTAAAATTTCATTCTAAATAATATACAGGTAATGTTGACCGTCCTCATTTCTCTTCTTAAAACAGTGTTTCTCTTGCATGGGGGCCGGTAGCTCAGTTGGTTAGAGCACACCCTTGATAAGGGTGGGGTCGAAAGTTCGAGTCTTTCTCGGCCCACCAATTTAAGATCATGGGGGATTAGCTCAGCTGGGAGAGCGCCTGATTTGCATTCAGGAGGTCAGCGGTTCGATCCCGCTATCCTCCACCAAAACACTTAGTTATAAAAAATCGTAAATAAAATAATTAATATCAATATCTATATCCGAACATTAGAAATGTTATTAGCTAATGTTCAAAATAAAAAATTTGATTCAACACAGAATTTTTTTCTGTGCATAAATCAAGCGTTTAAGGGCGTGTAGTGGATGCCTTGGCACTGAAAGCCGATGAAGGACGTGATATACTGCGATAAGTTTCGGGGAGCTGTATGTAAGTTTTGATCCGAAAATTTCCGAATGGGGAAACCCACCACTTTATGTGGTACTTTAAACTGAATACATAGGTTTAAAGAGACAACCTGGAGAACTGAAACATCTAAGTAACCAGAGGAAAAAAAATCAATTGAGATTCCGTTAGTAGTGGCGAGCGAACGCGGACTAGGCCAGTAGTTT
>CABYOP010000013.1:5000-22506 GCA_902520645.1 uncultured Pelagibacteraceae bacterium
AATTCTAATATTGATATATTGATTATATACAACGTCACAAATGCTTTAAATCATTTATATAAATTTTATAAAATATTGTAGGATATTATATTATGATTTTGTTTGGTGATTGCAAAGATAAATACTGCTACTCCATTATTAAATTTATATCCAAAAACACTCTTAATAAAGTCAAAATATTAGTATTTCCAAAAAATAATAATAACATTGAAATAAAAAAAATAATAAAACTTTTTAATCATAAGTTGGATTATTTTAAGGAAAACTATCCTCATAGAAACAAATTAATTATTTCTACTATTAAGGAAAAAAAAATAAAAAGGGCTTTATCCGCTTCTTTCCCAATAAGGATAAGAAAAAGTTTTTTGAAACTTTTTAACCCAGGAATAATAAATGCACATCCAGGTTTAATTCAACTGAATAGAGGAAGGCATTCTGCTTTTTGGTCAATTTATAACAACACTAATTTTGGATGTACATTACATATTATGAATGAAAAATTTGATGATGGTCAAATTATAGATCAAATAATTTACAAAAATGATGGGCTTTGTACTGCTGAAACTGTGCATCATAAATCTAATTCGGCAAGATTACTAATAATAAAAAAAAATTTAAAAAAAATTCTTAGTAATAATTTTTTAGTGATGTCATCTTTAAAAAAAGGAGGAACATATTATTCAAAAAAAGATATATTAAAAAAAATAGTATTAAAAAAAACAAAAAAAATTAAAGTTTCAGATTTATTCCGAATTATCAGAGGTACTTCATTTGACAACAATGGTTTTTATATAAATAATGGAAAGAAAAAATACAAAATTGTGTCAAAAATAACAGAAAAAAAATAATAGGTTTGAACATGAAATATCAAATACTATGTTTCGATATAGATAATGTAATTTGTAAAACAGAAAAGAATTTTTATTCTAAATCAAAACCAATAAAAAAAAATATTAAATTTATAAATCACTTATTTGATAACGGCTTTATTATAAAAATTTTTACTGCAAGATTTATGGGAAGATCAAATGAAGATATTAAAATTGCAAAAAAAAAGGGAGCAAATTTAACTGTAAAACAATTAAAAAAGTGGGGTGTAAAATATCATAGTATAATTTTTGGGAAACCAAGTTTTGATATTATCGTAGATGATAAATCTTTAGGATTTAAAAAAAATTGGACTCAAAGTTTAAAAAAAAAATTAAATAAATGATTGAAAAATATACTGTAAGAAATCTGAACAATAAACTTATCCAAATAACAAATGGTAATGGAATTTATTTATATAGCAAAGGAAAAAAAATTTTAGATACTACTGCAGGAGGAACATCTTTTGCAGTATTAGGGTGGAATAATAAAGAAATAAATAAATCTATTACAAGACAATTAAAAAAATTTCATCATCTAGATTATAAAACTTTTAAAGATGATAACGTTGAAGAGCTTTCAAAAATATTACTTTCTAAAGCAGAGCATAAATTAGATACAGTTTATTTTTCTGGTAGTTCAGGGGGAGAGGCTTGCGAAGCTGCAATGAAATTAAGTTATTTAAAACACTGCGCAGACGGCAACAATTCAAAAGTTTGGTTTATTGGAAGAAACCAGTCTTATCATGGAGTTGGAACAGATGCCCTATCTATTGCCGAGAGACCAACTATGAATATTTATAAACCTCTTTTTCCAATTAAAAGATCTCGAATAGAACAACATCATTATTTAAAAGAAAGATTGGACGGTGAAACAGAAGAAGAATACGCAGTTAGATCCTCAAACTTGCTTGAAAAAGAAATTTTAAAAATAGGTCCAGAGAAAGTTTCTGCATTCATTGGAGAAACTATAATGGGTGGTCTTGTAGGTGATGTGCCACCTGTAAAAAATTATTGGAAATATATTAAAAAAATTTGTGAAAAATATAATGTTCATTTAATTTTAGACGAATGTTATTGTGGCCTAGGTGCTAGTGGGAAAATTTACTGCTGTGATTATGACAAAATTACACCTGATTTCATTTTTGTAGCGAAGACGCTTACAGCAGGACATATCCCCTTGAGTGCGGTTGTCACAAAAAAAAAATTTATAAATAAAATTGTAAAAAAATTTGGTAAAATTTTACACAGTACAACTTTTCAAGGTCATTCTTTAGGTATAGCAGCAGCTCTTGCAGCTCAAAAAATAATTCATCAAAAAACAGTGCTTCAAAATATTAATAATAATGGAAATTATTTAAAACAAGTTTTAGTTGATGAGTTAAAAAATCATGAATTTTTCTTTGATGTAAGAGGCAGAGGATTAAGGTTATCTTTCGAATATAATTGCAATGATAAAAACAAATTTGGAATTACCCTATCCAATAGAATGCTAGAAAAACACAATATTTTGTTAAATTCTAAGTGGCACAGGGTGTGTCTAACGCCAGCATATATTATAACAAAATCTCAATGTGATTTAGTTTTAGATAAGTTAATTAAAGAATTTAAAAATTTATCAGATTCTTGGAAGTAAAAATTATTAAATGAGTTTCAGTTTTTTAAAAAAATACGAAAATGGATTTGAAAAAATTAATTATATTTTAGGAAAAAAAAATAGAAAATTATTATTTTTTTTTACAGTACTAATGTTAATAAATACTTTTTTTGAACTTTTAAGTTTAGGAGCATTTATTCCAATCCTAATGATTTTTTTTGACCCCAATATATTAAATAATGAAATTTTAATTTCATTTTTACCATCAAATTTTTTGATTAATAAAAGTAATTTATTAATATTTTTTGTTATATGTCTTTCAGCTATTTATTTTATAAAAAGTATATTTCAAATATATTTTAATTATTTTAAATTCAACTTAATTTCTTTTTTACAAATAAATCTTATTAATGACTTGTACAAAAAATATGTATACCAAGATTATATATTTGTAACTCAAATAAATGCACCAACGATTGTAAGAAATGTAACTGGAGAGGTAAATGGATTTATTACAAGGATATTGATGCCTCTAACCAATATCGTAATTGATTTTTTATTGATATTCTTCATTGTAATTTCTTTAATACTTATAGAACCCTCAGGTTCTTTGATTATGCTTTTTGCAATAATTTTTTTTTCTTGTCTATTTTATTTACTCACTAAAAGTAAAATCACTTCTTTGGGTAAAGAAAGACAAATTGTTGAATTAAGTAGGTTAAAAGAAATTCAAGAGAGTTTTAAAATTTTTAGAGAAATTAAACTTATGGGTCTTGAGAGTTTTTTTATTAAAAAATTTAACTTATATAACACAAAAGTATATAAACTTTTTAAAACTGAGGCTCTAATAGTAAGTTTGCCAAAAATTCTTTTTGAATTAATAATTGTAATTTTATTCTCAATAATAATTATTTTATTTCTACAAATGAATTATGGCTCAAAAGAAATTATAACAATTTTAAGTATTTTTACACTAGCAGCTGTTAAGTTATTACCAAGTTTTAATAGAATTTTATTATCTTTCCAACAAATAAATTTTGGTATTCCATACTTAAATGTGACTTATGAGGAATTTAAAAAATATAAAATAAACCCAGTTAAAAATATTTCTGAAAATACAAAATTTTATAAAAATATAACTTTTGAAAATTTGAATTTTAAATATGGGGAAAAAAAAATCTTTAACAAAATAAATGTTAAAATTAATAAAGGAGATATTGTATATATCAAAGGGCCGAGTGGCTCAGGTAAAACTACATTTTTAGATTTATTTTGTGGACTGATAAAACCTGATCAAGGCAAAGTTTTAATTGATGATAAAGATATAAAAAATAATTTAAGATTTTATCAAAATTTAATTACATATGTGCCACAAAGTGTATATCTGCTAGATGACTCCATAAAAAACAACATAACTCTTGGAGAGGATATTAAAGATATTGATGTTGGAAGATTGCAAAAAAGTCTTCAAATTGCATGTTTAGATGATCTTATAAAATCTTCTATACATGGCCTAGATACTCTAGTTGGAGAAAATGGTATTAAACTTTCAGGTGGACAAAAACAAAGAATAGGTATTGCTCGAGGTTTTTATAAGAATTCTGACATCATTATTCTGGATGAAGCCACAAATGCGATTGATCTTGCTACAGTAGAAAAAATATATAAAAACATTTCAGATTATTCAAAAAATAAAACAATTTTGATTACTTCTCATCATGATTATTTTAATAATTTTTTTAATAATAAAATAAATATTGGTACCATTAATGATTAGAAAATTTTTAGACTCTTACAAAAATCAAGTAAACTTGTTAACAGAGAAACATAATACAATTAAAATTAAAAAATTAGCTGATGATCTTTACAGATCCTGGAAAAAGAAAAAAAATATTTTTATTTGTGGAAACGGAGGAAGTGCTGCAAATGCTATGCATATAGCAAATGATTTTATATATGGAGCAGGTAAAAATTTGGGAAAAGGTTTCAAAGTTGAAGCGTTAAGTTCAAATTCTTCTGTAATTACCTGCCTGGCAAATGATATTGGATATGAAAAAATTTATTCAGAACAAATAAGAGTAAAGGGAGAAAAAGGCGATGTATTGATTGTACTTTCAGGAAGTGGAAATTCAAAAAATATTCTGAATGCTTTAAAAATTGCAAATAAAATAGGAATGAAAACACATGCAGTCTTAGGGTTTGATGGTGGGTATGCGAAAAGAATCTCAAAAAATTCTATACATTTTTCTGTAAACGATATGCAAGTTTCTGAAGATCTCCAGTTGATAGTAGGACATGTATGTATGAAATATTTTGCGGAGAAAAAAAAATAAGAAATGAAATATTTAGTCACGGGTGGAGCAGGTTTTATAGGAAGTCATATTGTAGAGGCCTTAATAAAAAAAAAAAATAATGTAATAGTTTTAGATAATTTTTCTACAGGAAGAAAAAATAATTTAGAATTTATAAAATCAAAAAAATTGAAAGTTATAAAAGTAGATATTTCTAATTATCAAAAAATTGATAAATATTTTAATAAAGTTCAAAAAGTATTCCATTTGGCTGCTCTTGCGGACATTGTTCCAAGTATTGAAAATCCATATTCTTATTTTGACTCTAATGTTGTTGGCACACTAAACGTTTTAAGAGCATCCTTGAAATATAAAGTAAATAAGTTTATTTATTCTGCCTCATCATCATGTTATGGAATTCCAAAAAATTATCCAACTAAAGAAAATTCAAAAATACAACCACAATATCCATATGCACTTACCAAATGGATGGGTGAGGAACTAGTTATGCATTGGGCAAAGTTATATAAACTAAATTGTACATCGTTAAGGTTATTCAATGTTTATGGAACAAGATCCAGAACCTCTGGCACTTATGGAGCAATGTTTGGAGTTTTTCTTGCACAAAAAATTCACAAAAAACCATTTACAATTGTAGGAGATGGAAAGCAGAAACGAGATTTTACATATGTGAGAGATGTAGTTGATGCTTTTATAAAAGCTTCAAATTTAAAGAAATCTGGAACAGTTTATAATGTTGGCAGTGGTAAAACGGTATCGGTAAATAGAATAGTTTCTTATTTAAAAGGTAAAAAAGTTTTTATAGGTAAGAGGCCTGGAGAGCCAGATACTACTTTTGCTGAAATTAAAAAAATTAAAAAAGAATTAAAATGGTCACCTAAAATAACGATTAGCCATGGTGTAAATATTCTTTTAGAAAATATAGATTATTGGAATAAAGCACCTGTTTGGACTCCAAAAAAAATTAAAAAAGAGACAAAAAGTTGGTTTAAATATTTAAAATGAGCAAAAATCGAAAAATATTAGTGGTTGGTGGTGCCGGTTATGTTGGTACAGAGTTAACTAAAAAATTATTAAATTTAAATTATGAAGTAAGTGTATTAGATCTTTTTATTTATGGTGAAAAGGTTTTGAGGGAACATAATAACCTGACTATTATTAAAGGAGATTTAAGAGATAAAGATTTACTTAAAAAAATTATACCGGGACATAGTGATCTTATACATTTGGCATGCATCTCAAATGACCCCAGTTTTGAATTAAATCCAGATTTAGGAAAAAGCATAAATTTTGATAGTTTTAGGCCTTTAGTGGATATGAGTAAAGATAATGGGATAAAAAGATTTGTATTTGCATCTTCTTCTAGTGTGTACGGAATAAAATCGGATAAAGATGTTGTTGAAGATGCAGCGTTAGAGCCATTAACTGATTATTCAATTTTTAAAGCAAAATGTGAGGAAATTTTACTAAAAAGAAATAGCGAAGATTTTGTAACCACAATAATAAGACCTGCAACAGTATGTGGATACTCAGACCGTCTAAGATTAGATTTAGTAGTAAATATACTCTCAAATTTAGCATTTCATAAACGTGAAATAACAGTTTTAGGCGGAGATCAATTGAGACCCAACATAAACATTAACGATATGTGTAATGCTTACATTGACATTTTGAATCAAGAAGAAAAAAAGGTATCTGGAAAAATATATAATGTAGGATATGAAAACTTTCCTGTTATTGAAATTGCAAAAATGGTAAAAAATGTAATTGGTGATGATGTCAATATAGTAAAAAAAGAAAGTAATGATAATAGATCGTATCATATATCTTCAAAAAAAATTTATAATGAATTAGGATTTTATCCAAAATTCACTATTACGGATGCAATTAAAGATTTAAAAAATTGTTTTGAAAAAAAAATTCTCAGAGATCCTTTGAATAATGAATTTTATTTTAATATAAAAAGAATGAACTCAATTAAATTAAACTAATTTAAAATTATGAAAGTAAGATATTCATATCTAAAACAACAATTTTCAAACGCTGATCAACTTTGGAAAAACTTAAAAAATTTTGTTTCAACCGGGGATTTTACACTCGGAAAGGAATTACTAAAATTTGAAAAAAAATTTGCAAGATTGATAGGTGCAAAATATGCAGTTGGAGTCAATTCAGGAACAGATGCTATAAAACTTAGTTTAAAAGTTATAGGAGTTAATCAAGGAGATGAGGTTATCACCGCTGCAAATACTTTTGTAGCAACAGTTGGGGCAATATGTGAGTTAGGAGCAAAACCAATATTTGTAGACTGCGATGATACATTTTGTATGAATGTGAATTTAATTGAAAAAAAAATAACATCTAAAACTAAAGCTATAGTGCCTGTACATTTTACTGGCTATATGACTGATATGATAAAATTAAATAAAATATCTAAAAAATACAAAATACCAATTGTAGAAGATGCGTGTCAGTCAATATTAGCATCTCAAAATAAAAAAAACGCAGGTACATATAGTGATTTTGGTGCTTTTTCTCTCCATCCTTTAAAAAATATAAACGTATGGTCTGATGGAGGCATAATAGTAACTAGCAAAAAAAAATACTATGAAAAATTAAAATTATTAAGAAATCATGGATTGATAAATCGAGATAGTGTTAAAATTTGTGGATATAATTCTAGATTAGATACACTGCAGGCAGTTGTAGGTAATTGGTTAATACCAAAATCAAAATCAATTGCGAGACAAAGAATTAAAAATGCAAATTATTATGATCAAAATTTAAGCAGAATAAAACAGATAAAAATTCCTCCAAGACTAAAAAACTTTAAAATTGTTTACCATTTGTACATAGTTTTTGCTGAAAAAAGAGATGAGTTATTAAAATATTGTCTTAGAAAAGGCATAGAAGCTAAAATACACTATCCACTACCAATGTATAGGCAGCCAGCAATGAAATTTTTAAATCATAAAGTAGGTGATTTTCCTATTACAGACAAACATGCAAAATCAATAATTAGTTTCCCTTGTGATCAACATCTATCAAAAAAAGAGATGAATTATGTGATTAAATGTGTGAAAGATTTTTATTCTAAAATATGAAAATACCTTTTGTAAATTTAAAGAAGCAATATATCCAAGAGAAGCAAAATCTGTTAAAAGTTATTGACAAAACTATTAAATCAGGAGAATGGGTTGGTGGAAGTGAAATAGTTTCATTCGAAAATAAAATATCAAGATTATGTAAAACTAAATATTGCGTCGCTTTAAATAGCGGAACAGATGCATTAACTTTATCTTTACATTTGCTTGGTGTAAGGAAAGGAGATGAAGTAATTACTCCTCCAAATTCATTTATAGCATCTACAGCGGTAGTAACCCATTTGGGTGCTAAACCAGTATTTGTTGATGTAAAAGATGATCAAAACATAGATGAAAATGAAATAGAAAAAAAAATTACAAAAAATACTAAAATTATAATGCCTGTACACCTTACTGGAAGAATGTGTGCAATGGATAAAATTCTAAAAATTGCAAATAAGAACAAAATTAAAGTTGTTGAAGATGCAGCTCAGTCAATTATGTCAAGTTATAAAGGACAAATGGCTGGATCGTGGGGTGATATCGGTTGCTTTTCGACTCATCCACTAAAAAATTTAAATGCTATTGGAGATGGAGGTTTTTTGACTACAAACAATAAATCTATTTATGAAAAAGCAAAAAATTTAAGCACTCATGGAATGCAAGAAAGTAGAGATAACGTAAGAAATTTTGGTTATGTCTCTAGAATGGATAATTTACAAGCAAGTATTTTAAATTATAGGCTAAAGAATTTAAAAAAAATTATTAAAATAAGAAGAAAAAATGTTTCAATTTATCTTGAGAATTTAAACTATAGAAGAATATATTTTCCAAAAGAAAAACAAACTGAATTAAATACTTATCATACTTTTGTTATTCAATTAGATAAAAGAGATGAATTGAAAAAATTTTTAAAAAAAAGAGGAGTTGATACAACAATTCATTATCCAATACCTATTCATTTGCAAACTGCTTCAAAATTTTTAGGATATAAAAAAGGATCTTTTCCAAATACTGAGAAACAATCTAAAAGAATCTTGTCACTTCCAATTAATCAACATATTACAAAAACAGAAATCTTATACATTTGCAAGCAAATTAATAAATTTTATTCTTAGACAATGAGAAAATTAAAAACCGAATTAAATATCAAGCTTGATAAACGTTCTATCTATTTAAGATCATTGGTAGTTAAATGTTTGTATGGTGGTGGAAGAGGGCACATGGGTTCAGCAATGTCTTTAATTGAAATATTAAGAGTAATTTATGATAAAGTAATAAAATATAATCCAAAAAAACCATATGATATTAAAAGGGATAGATTAATTTTAAGTAAAGGGCATGGTTGCTTAGCATTATACGCTATATTGGCTGACAAAAAATTTTTTAGTAAAAAAAAGTTATCATCTTCAAGTAAATTTGATTCAATTTTAGGAGGACATCCAGAAAGAGATAAAGTCCCTGGTGTTGAAGCCTCTACAGGTTCTTTAGGTCATGGACCTGCTATCGGTCTAGGAATGGCAATAGCAGGTAGACTAAATAATTTAAACTATAAAACTTTCGTTATTGTTGGTGACGGTGAAATCAACGAGGGATCATTCTGGGAAACTGCAATGATGGCCTCAAAACATAAGTTAAGAAATTATTATGTTTTAATCGATTATAATAAAATTCAATCTTATGGGCAGTTAAAAGAAGTTTTAGATTTAGAGCCACTGAAAGATAAACTAATTAGTTTTGGATTTGAGGTTAATCAGGTAAATGGTCATGATGTAGAGAAATTAACAAAAGTGTTAAAGAAAAAATGTAAAAATACTAAACCGAAAGCAATTATTTGTCATACAGTAAAGGGGAAAGGTTTTTATTTTGCTGAAAATAATCCATTTTGGCATCACAAAAATTCTTTTACAGATAAAGAAAAACTATTAATCAATAGTTGTATTGAGGAAAAATAATGAGACAAACATGTTTAAATACTGTTTTTGAGTTAGCTAAAAAAAATAAAAAAGTAGTATTTATAGGATCTGACCTTGGACCAGGTGTTTTAGACAGCTTTAAAAAAAAGTTTCCAAATCGTTTTTTCATGGAGGGTGTGGCTGAGCAATCCATTATAGGTATGGCAGCAGGAATGGCTTTTGATAAATTTAGACCGTACGTAAATACAATAGCAACATTTATAACTAGAAGATGTTATGAGCAAGTAGCAATTGATGTCTGTTTACATAATTTGCCTGTAACTTTAATAGGAAATGGAGGAGGTTTAGTTTATGCTCCACTTGGTCCTACCCATCAGGCTACTGAGGACATTTCCATAATTAGAGTATTACCAAATATAAGCATAATTTCACCATGTGATGCTCATGAGATGAAGCATTTAATGGAACAATCTATAAATCTCAAAGGACCTTTGTATGTAAGAATTGCAAGAGGTGGTGAAGAAATAGTAACAGATAAATTCAAACCAAAAATTGGAAAAGGTATATATTTAAAAAATGAGGGAGAGTATTGTTTCTTAACAACTGGGATTACATGCCAAATTGCGTTGAAAGCTAGTGAATATTTGAAAAATAAAAAAAATATTGAATGTGGCGTAGCGCATCTATCTACAATAAAACCTTTAGACAAAAAATTTTTAAAACAATTAATGAAAAAATTTAATAAAATTATCACCATAGAAGAAAACTTTATTTCAGGGGGATTTGGATCATCGATTTTAGAATATGCCTCTGATTGTCAGATTAAAAACAAACCAATAATTAAAATAATTGGTTTGAAAGACAGATTTGTTAAAAAATATGGGACACAAAAAGAATTATTAGATTATACCAATCTTGGATATATGGATTTAGCAAATAAAATGTTAAAATTTATTAAAGAATGACTTCATATTTAGATAAAAAAGATATTCACTTGAGTAAAAATTTTTTTAAAAAAGGATACTTTATTCAAAAAGTATCTGACTTGAAATCTTTAAAAACTCTAAGAAAAGCAGTAGTAAACAGTCTATGTGAGACTATTAAAGTGAAAATGAAAAAGGAAAAAGACTTTGATAGATTTTTAAATGATATTCATAACACTATAAAAATTAAAAATTTAAATAATACAAGATTAAATATTTTAAATTCTATAAATAGTAGCTCTGAATTTCACCAGAAATATTTTGAAGTAGCAAAAAATTTATTATTTAGTTTAGTTGGTAATGAATTAGCGATGCAAACAAGAGTAAATTTAAGTATACAGCTACCAGGTGATGCAAGTTCACTTTTGCCAGTCCATTCAGATATATGGTCAGGAGACTCCCCATTTGAAGTGGTCGTCTGGATACCTTTAGTAAATTGTTATTCAACAAAAACAATGTATATTTTAAAACCTGAAAATTATAAAAAAATCCATTCAAAGTTTAAAAAATATGCAGGAAAAAACAGTTCTGACTTTTATAAAAATATAAAAAAAAATGTTGAGTGGATAAATATTAAATTTGGGGAAATATTAATTTTTAACCAATCCCTACCTCATGGAAATATAGTTAATTCTGAAAAAGAAACTAGATGGTCTCTAAACTGTAGATTCAAAAGTTTATATAGTCCTTATGGTGATAAAAAGATTGGAGAATTTTTTAAACCAATTACTATCAGAGCTGCTTCCAGAATAGGAATGAATTACTCATTACCCAATTTAAAAAAATGAAAGTGAGAGGCTACATATTTAGCAGACCCTTTATGGGGGAAAGGGTTCCCCAGCATATTCAAAATCAAATTATAAGAAAATTTTGTGAGACTAACAGATTAGAATATTCATTGAGCGCATCTGAATATGCAATGAAAAATTCGTACTTGATGTTAGAAGAAATTATTAATGAAAAATCAAGCATGAATGGAATTGTTTTTTACAGTTTATTTCAATTACCTGAAAATAAGATTTATCGAAATAATATTTATAAAAATATTATTAAACGAAAAAAAAAAATTTTTTTTTCTGTAGAAAATTTTAAGCTATCTTCAAAAAATGATATTTTAGAACTAGAGGAAATTTGGGATGTAAAGTCAGTTTTACCAAGTTGTTATAAGGGATATTAAATGGGAAAAATTAAAAATTATATTCAAAAACTTCACAAGAGCTCTAAAAGAGATTATGAGAAAAGAATGCTTGATAACAAAGTCCACTGCATGAAAATTGCAAAAAAATATGGAAAACAATACTGGGATGGAAATAGAAAATTTGGATATGGTGGATATAGATATATTCCTGGTAGATGGGAAAGTGTAGCGAAGAAACTTATTAGAGATTATAAATTAAATAACAAATCTAAAATATTAGATTTAGGCTGTGGGAAAGGTTACTTGCTTTACGAAATAAAAAAAATACTGCCACATATTGAAATAATAGGTCTAGATTTTTCAAAATATGCTATTACAAATTCTCACCCGATAATAAAAAAAAATATAAAATATCATAATTGTAAAAATAAATTAAAATATAAAAACAATTTTTTTGATTTAGTAATTTCAACTGGTGTGCTTCACAATTTAAAACTTCATGATTTGTTATTTTGTTTAACTGAGATTTCAAGAACAGGAAAGAAAAACTATATTATGGTAGAAAGCTATAGAAGTGAGAAAGAACTGTATAACTTACAATGTTGGGCACTAACTTGTGAAACTTTTATGGATAAAAAAACATGGGTAAATTTAATCAATAAGTTTAAAAATATTGATTATGAGTTTATTTATTTTGAATGAAAAATTTAAATAAAAGTAAATGGATAAAAGTTAGTAAAAAGGAATATTATCCAAAAAACCAAAATATTACCCAATTAAATAGTTTAGACTTAAATTTGCTTAAGAAAAATATATTAAAAAATAACTCTATGGGATCAAGAATTTGTCTTCACACCAGCATAAAAGATAAAATCCAACAAATGATTCTTTTTCATCCAAAGGGTTCATATATTAGGCCTCATAAAAGTATATCAAATGAAGAGTCTTATATGATTCTTAATGGAGAAATGGATGTAATTTTATTTGACAATGTAGGAAAAATAAAAAAAAAAATTGAGTTAGGAGATTTAAAATCAAAAAAATTTTTTTTCTTTAGAATGAAAAAATCTTTATTTAGAACAATGATTATTAAAAAGGATACGATTTTTTTGGAAGTAAAAAAGGGACCTTTTGTCAAAAACAAAAGTACAATTTATGCAGATTGGTCTCCAAAAAAAAATGATAAAAAAAAGTTAGAAACCTTTTTTTTTAAAATAAGAAAATTTAAATGAGAGTTCTTTATTATACAAATTCAGATGTAACGGACGAAAATGTCATTCCAAATATAATTAAAAGATTAACAGGAGATAAAGTTATTATTTATAAAAAAAAAATATCAATAGAATTTTTAAAAAAAAATGAGATTGAATTTATTATTAGCGATAGATCAAGAGCGTTAATAACAAAAGATATTATAAAATTACTTCCAAAAAGAATTGTTAATTTACACCCATCTTTTTTACCATGGAATCGAGGTTACCACCCAAATTACTGGAGCGCAAAAGAAAATACACCATACGGAGTTACTATTCATTATATAGATGAGGGAATTGATACTGGAATGATAATTGCACAAACAGAATTTTCAATTTCAAAAGAGAAAGATACATTAAAATTATCATATAAAAGATTAAGAAAGTTAATGATTTCTTTATTTGAAAATTGCTGGACAGACATAAGAAATTTTAATGTTGCTGAAAAAACTCAAGACGGAAAGGGTACATTACATTATAAAGACGATTTTAAAGGCAAATTTGAGAGTTTAAAATTGGGTTGGAATACTAAGTTGAAGGATATCTAATAATTAATTGTGTTATTGATTTATTATTATATAAAGCAACTTCATGAAATACCCGTGGTTTAAATCACTTCATAATTCAAGCTTATTTTCTAAAAATATTATTCAGTCAGTGAAAAATAAGAAGATGACAATGGGTTATAAAAGCTATGAACTTGAAAACAGAATTAAAAAAATCCTAAATGTTAAATATGTGGTATTAACAACAAGTGGTACCAGCGCCTTAATGATGGCTACTTTAGCTTCAGAAATTAAATCAGGCGATATTGTTGTAGCTCCCAATTTAACCTGGGTAGCAACTACCAATCCTGCCAGAATTATGGGCGGTAAGTTTATTTTAGTAGATACAAAAAAATATTCCCAACAAGTCGATTTTAATGAATTAAACCAAAAAATAATGAAATATAGGCCAAAACTAGTGTATCTTGTTCATTTAAACGGAAAACCTACCTACAATAAAGATTTTGATAAACTAAAAAAAAAATATAAATTTTTTGTCATTGAGGATGCAGCTCAAGCTTTCTTATCAAAAAGAAATAGCTACTCATCATGTGGAACGAAGCATGACGTTGGATGCTTTTCATTAAGTATTACTAAACCTATTCATATGATTTATGGAGGTTTTTGTACAACTAACTCGAAAAAAATTGCTGATAAATTGATTTCAATTAGAAATAATGGTGTCAATTCAAAACCAGAAAATGCACGTCTTGAAATTGCATCAAGCATGGGATTGAACCTCAAGCCTAGTGATGTACATTCAGCTGTTGGATTAGAAAATTTAAATAATATTAGTTTTAATAAAAACCACTTAAGAAAATTACATAACTTTTATAATAAGTATTTAAAAAATAATAAAATTAAATTTTTAAATTTACAAGGAAAAGGTATTACGCCTTGTTATAATGAAGCTATAATTGATAATAGAAATAACTTTATAAATTTTTGTAATAAAAATTCGATTGGTCTTCATTTAGGCATAAGATGTTTAAGTGAAACAAATATTAAACACATTAAAGATAATTTTCAAAATTCTATTTATTTGTCAAAAAACCTAGTAAGATTACCATCAGGACCCGGATATAAAGTTAATGAAATTAAAGAAGTTATAAAAATATTAAATAAGTATTAAGTGCTAGAAGATATTTTTTTTAGAATTTTAAGTAGAATAAAGAGAATTCAGAAAACTTCAGAATTTGATAGAAAGCTTTTAAAAGTATCGAAATTTACGAACATACAGTCAGCAAGAGATTTAGTAATTAAGTACCCAAATGAGCCAAGGGCATCCTTGCTTCTTGCTGAAAGATTATTTAAAAATCATGAGGAAAAATTTTTAGATGAACTTCAAACATATAATATTAAAAGAAAAAAGTATTTAAAAAATTCTAGATTAGATGAAGAAGATTTTGAATTTATAAAACCAAATATCTTTTGTGGTGCTCTAGGTGTCTATTTCCATTTATTTGTTTTTATTAACTCAATGAAAATAGGTCTTAAAACAAATAAAAAAATTTATTGTATGATGGAGAGAAATAAATTTACAAATAAATATTTTTCAAAATTTTTTGACGATAAATTAATTAAATTTTTTTATAAAAAAAGAGACACAATTCAATTTATAGAAAAAGAAAAAAACTTGTTTAATCCCATCGGATTTTGCCAACCTCTAGATAATTTTTGTTACAATACTCCATTCACTTATAATATTTTATTAAACACTTTGATTAAAAATGAAAAAAATTTTTCTTATTTTTCCATACCAGATAGAGATAAACAGCTAGGAAAAGATACTTTAGAAAAACTAGGAATTCCAAATAACGCATGGTATGTCACTTGCCATATAAGAGAACCTGGTTGGTCTGGTGAAGATTTTGAAAATTCAAATCAAATGATAAGAAATGCTGATCCAAAAACATATTACAAAGCTTTTAAATTTATTAGAGAAGTTGGTGGATATGTGATTAGAGTTGGTAATAACTACATGAAAAAATTAGATAAAATAGAAAATGTTATTGATTATGCTCATTCTGATTTTAAATCTGAATTTATGGATGTTTTTTTAGGCGCAACATCTAAATTTTCAATTGTAACTTCATCTGGTTATTCTTCAATTCCAGCAACTTTTGGAGTTCCAATTCTCCATACTAACCAATTACCTACTAGCGCTGTATTCCAATGTAATCTTCAAGATCTATATTTACCAAAATTGATTTCAAAAAATCAAAAAATACTTTCTATCGATGACACGTATATCCCTAATTATACCACTCTCACTGACGATTCATCTTTTAAAAAATTTGGTTTAAGTTTTACAA
Organism: uncultured Pelagibacteraceae bacterium; assembly: GCA_902520645.1. Taxonomy (GTDB): domain Bacteria; phylum Pseudomonadota; class Alphaproteobacteria; order Pelagibacterales; family Pelagibacteraceae; genus Pelagibacter. The sequence goes on from CABYOP010000013.1 coordinate 21,009, forward strand.
ACAATACTGATGATGAAATCTTGCAAGCTACAAAGGAGATGTTTAGAATGGTTTTTGAAAATAGGAATTATGATGATGAAAATTCTGAGATTAAAAAACAGATTTCAAATAATTTCAAAAAACATAAATTACGATGTAGAACTAATTTTTCACCTTACTTTATTAAAAAGCACTACAAGAGATCTATAAATGAAAACTAATTGTGCAATAATTGGATATTTGGATAATCTAGCATTATTTTTAGAATATAATCTCTCAAAGAATACGAATTTCAAAAATAAAATATTTATATCATATGAAAAATTACCTAATAATAATTTGAAAAAAAATGAGAAATGGCGTCCACTTAAAAATGTAGAGTTTGTTAAAAACAACAAATTAGGAAAGACGAAAATTATTTATAAAAAAAATTTTTTACCAATATTAAAAAAAAATAAAATTAAAAATGTGTTTATTGCTATAGGAGATGGCAAAATAAGAGAGGAGGTATTAAAAATATGTGATAAGTCAAACATCAAAGTAAATAGTTTTATCCATCCAACGGTTATTCTTGCAGGAAAAAATAAGATTGGAAAAGGATGTATAATTTATCCCAATACTTACATTGGTTATAAAGTTGAAATTAAGGATTGTGTAAAAATTCAATCATCAGTGACACTTGAGCATCACTCACTAATTGACAGTTTTACTGATATTAATCCTGGAGTAGTAACGGGAGGAAATGTTAGAATTGGTAAATATTGTGAAATAGGATTAGCATCAACAATTTTAAACAGGGTTCATATTTCAGATAATTGTGTTATTGGAGCCAAAAGTCTTATATTAAAAAGTATTCAAAAAAAAAATAAAACTATTTTTGGTATTCCAGGAAAAATTTATGAAAAAAAAAAAAATTAAAATTAGTTTTATAGGGGTAGGTTTTATGAGCCAAATAGCCCATGTTAAAAATTTTTTTAATATTGAAGAAGTTGAGCTTACAGATATTGCAGATATTGATATTGAAATGGCCAAAAATGTTAAAAATTCTTTTGGATTTAAAGGTAAAGTTTATAAAAATTATAAAAAACTTTTAGAAAATAAACCTGATGGCGTTGTAATAGTTGTCCAGAGGCCCCTTGTAACTAAAATTATTAAAGAAGCTTTAAAAAAAAATATCAATGTTTTATCTGAAAAACCTCCAGTGTACTCAGTAAAAGATTATAATGATTGTCTAAAAATCCAAAAAAAAAATATTTGGATTAAAGGATTTAATAGAAGGTGGGATGGTTCTGTAAATGATTTAAAAAATAATTTTTTAAAATATTCTAAACATTTAGGAAATTTAGTAACAACAGAATATTCTATCAAGGCTGGCAATACGTATTTAGACCAAAAACATCACGCAAGGCCAGTTTTAAAATCAAAATTTTTCGGTGGAGATAAGAACAATTACCCTAAATTTTTACCTACTAAATTTAAACAACTTTATGAAATGCATTGGAATAGCACTTGCCACTAT
>CABYOP010000014.1 GCA_902520645.1 uncultured Pelagibacteraceae bacterium
ACACCATTGTTATCGCTGGTGTTTGGCAATCAGCTGGTTTTGTAATGGCTTTATTTTTAGCTGGATTAAGGTCAGTTGAAGACGAGATTGTTAAAGCTGCTAAAATTGATGGTGCAGGCTTATTTACTGTGTATTGGAAAATATTACTTCCAATGATGAGACCAGTATTTTTTACAAGTTTTGTGATTTTAGTGCATATATCAATTAAAAGTTATGACCTCATAGTTGCCTTAACACAAGGTGGACCAGGTATATCAACAACTATGCCTGCTCTATTTATGACTCAAGCGGCATTTCATAAAAGTCAAGTAGGATTATCAGCGGCTAGTGCAATGATGATGTTTATGGCTGTAGCAGCTGTAATTATTCCCTATTTATATTCTGAGCTAAGGAGAGAAAATGCAAGATAATTTAAAAGCATCTTCTTATAGGGACCTAGAACAAAAATCAAAATATACAAATATATTTTTGAGGTGGTTTTTGTATTTTGTATTAATTCTATTTGCATCTTATTTTATTTTCCCTCTTTATGTGATGCTCGTTACTTCTCTAAAAACAATGGAAGAAATTCGACAAGGAACACTTTTAACTTGGCCAAGTTCTTTAAATTTTGACTCATGGTTAGTTGCATGGGGTGGAAGAGGGTATGGAGCAGGTGACACTTTTTTAAGACCTTACTTTTGGAATTCAATCAAGATGGTTGTCCCAGCAGTATTTTTTTCTACATTTATCGGTGCGATGACTGGATATGTTTTAACAAAATGGAGATTTAAAGGAGATCAATGGGTTTTTCTTTTTTTGCTATTTGGATGTTTTATTCCTTTTCAAGCTATATTACTTCCTATGGCTAGAACTCTTGGAGTTTTAGGAATTTCAAATTCAGTTATTGGACTTGTATTAGTTCATACAGTTTATGGAATTCCATTTACAACATTATTTTTTAGAAATTACTATGTTTCGGTGCCTACAGAATTAGTAAAAGCTGCAAGAATAGATGGCGCAGGCTTTTTCAAAATATTTTTTAAAATTTTACTTCCAATATCAGCACCAATTATTGTTGTAACAGTTATTTGGCAATTTACACAAATATGGAATGACTTTTTATTCGGATCTACTTTCTCTTTTGGTGAGGCTGCACCAATTCAAGTTGCTTTGAATAATATGGTTTTATCAAGCACAAGTGTTAAAGAATATAATGTTGATATGGCCTCAGCCATTATAGCTGGTATTCCAACACTTATTGTTTATGTATTAGCAGGCAAGTATTTTATAAGAGGATTAACTTCAGGAGCTGTGAAAGGATAACATGAAAACTTTAAAAATTGAGGAATTATCAAAAAATTTTGGATCAACGGAGGTCTTAAGAAAAATAAATTTAGAAATAGATGAGGGAAACTTTTTAGTTCTTTTAGGACCTTCAGGCTGTGGAAAATCAACACTTCTAAATATTATTGCAGGATTAGAGACAATCAATGAAGGAAATGTTTACATAGATGATTACAACGTAAGCAAAGTTGAGCCAAAAGACCGTAATATAGCTATGGTTTTTCAGTCATATGCATTGTACCCATCAATGAATGTTGGTGAAAATATGGTTTTTGGCCTTAAACAAGCAAAAACCTCAAAAGAAAAAATTCAACAACAATTGGAAAAGGTATCAAAATTTTTACAAGTAGACGCTTTATTGGAGAGAAAGCCATCGCAATTATCTGGAGGCCAAAGACAACGTGTTGCAATTGGTAGAGCATTGGTTAGAGAACCAAGAATTTTTCTATTTGATGAACCATTGTCCAATCTTGATGCTAAATTACGAGTTGAGATGAGAAGAGAAATAAAAAAACTTCATCAACAACTTAAAACTACAGTTGTTTATGTAACTCATGATCAAACTGAGGCCATGAGTTTAGGAACTAAAATTGCAATTATGAACCATGGAGTAATTCAACAAAATGATACTCCTGAAAATATATACAACAAGCCAAGTAATACTTTTGTTGCTGATTTTATAGGATCTCCTTCAATGAATTTAATTAAGGGTAAACTGAAAGAAAAATCAAATAATATTACATTTGCTGCTGAAGGGTCAAACTTTGATATTCCGATTAGTGGTTATAAATTTGAAAATACATCTCAATTAGATGGTAAAGAAGTTTATTTTGGTATTAGACCAGAGCATATACATTTCAAAAGTTCTAATAATGAAAATTTTGAAGTAAATCTAAAAGCTGATTTAAGTGAATATATTGGACATGAACAAATCATAACTTTTAATTATGTAAATCAAGAATTATTAGCAAAATTTCCATCAACAATTAAAATAGAATTAAATAAAGAAACAAAATTATATTTTGATTTAACTCAGGTTTCTTTGTTTGATACAAACTCAAAGGAGAGATTATAAATGAATGTAAAATATAATGATTTAGAAAACAAAAGAGTTTTTATAACAGGTGGAGGATCTGGTATAGGATCATCAATTGTTGAACATTTTTGTGCTCAAGGATCAGAAGTTTATTTTATAGATATTAATGTGAATGAATCAAAAAAATTAATAGATGAAATAAAAAAAAAAAATTTTAGTGTTCCTACTTTTATTGAATGTGATTTATTAAATATTAAACAATTACAACAAACAATTTCAAACATAATTAAAGAAAAAGGACCAATTAATATTTTAATTAATAATGCAGCTAACGATACAAGACATAAAATAGATGATGTTACAGAGGAATATTGGAACGAAAGAATGAATGTTAATTTACGACATTTTTTCTTTACAGTTCAATCAGTTAAAAAATCTATGATTGAAAATGGAGGAGGTTCAATTATCAATATGGGATCAACTTCATGGATGATAGGACAAGGAGGTATGGCAGCATACACAGCAGCAAAATCTGGAGTTGTAGGTTTAACAAGATCTTTTGCCCGTGATTTAGGGGAATTCAAAATAAGAGTTAATTCAGTGGTGCCTGGATGGGTGATGACTCAAAGACAAATAGACCTGTGGTTAAATGAAGAATCTGAAAAAGAATTGATGCACAGACAGTGTTTGAAAGAAAAATTAATGCCACATGAAATAGCTCAAGCAGTATTATTTTTTTCATCTGATCAATCCTCTGGCTGCACAAATCAGGCCTATGTAGTTGATAAGGGTTGGCTATAGTAGATTGTGTGAAAATACAGAGCTCTATAATTGAAAATAAATTTTTAAGAATTAGGACAATAAACCTTGGTGCCACTTTATTTGAATTTTTTCATAAGTCCAAAAAAACAAATTTAATTTTAAATCTTGGTGGTATTAGAAACTACTTATACAAAAACTTATATGTAGGTGCAACTTGTGGAAGGTATGCGGGTAGAATATCTAATTCAAAATTTAAAATTAAAAATAAAATTTTTTCTTTAAATTCAAATGAAGGTAAAAATACTCTGCATGGAGGAAAAAAAGGATTTGATCGTTCAATTTGGAAAATAAAATATAAAAGTAAGAAAAAAATTATATATCAATTATTATCAAAACACTTGGATCAAGGTTTTCCAGGAAATCTTTATGTAAGTTGCATATATGAATTAATAAATAAAACGCTGAATATTAAATATGAATATAATTCTGATATTGAAACACATGTAAATATTACTAATCACAGTTATTGGAATCTAAATAAAAACAAAAAAGATAATATTTTTAATCATGATCTAAAGATAAATTCTGAAAAATATCTTGAAGTTAACAGTAAATTAATTCCAACAGGAAAATATAAATCAGTAAAAGACACGATAAATGACTTTAGAGAATTTAAAAACATAGGTAAAAAAATTTCTTTAATTAAAAAAAAAAATCCAAAAAAACTTTCTAATACAATAAACCAATCTGGTTTTGATATAACTTATTGTATCAAAAAAAATCAAAAAAATTATGTTGCTACTCTTAAAAATCAAAAAAACAATTTAACTTTAGGTTTTTTTTCTAATTTACCAGGTATGCAATTGTACACAAGCCAAAGTCTTAGATATAAAAAAAAACTTTTTCCTTATCAAGGAATATGTTTAGAAACACAATTCTTTCCTGATTCACCAAATAAAAAAAGTTTTCCAAAAACTTTAATTAAACCAAATAAAAGTTATAAGTTTTTTACCAATATTAAAGTAAATTAAAATCTATGAAAAAAAAAATTAATATTTCAATAATTGGTACAGGATTGATGGGTCTGCAACATATAAAAGCTATTCTAAAGTCAAAAAAAGCAAATTTACATTCAATTGTTGACATTACTGATAACGCTAAAAAATTGTCAAATAAATACAAAATACCTTTGTATTCCAATGTTTCTTCTCTTTTAAAATCAAAACAATTAGATGCAGTAATAGTTGCAACCCCAAATCAATTGCATGAGAAACACACAATTAGTTTTTTAAAAAAAAAAATACCAGTTTTACTGGAAAAACCAATTTCAGATAATATTAAATCTGCCAAAAAAATTATTATCAGTGCTAAGATAAATAAAACACCATTATTAATTGGTTATCACCGAAGGCATAATTCAATAGTTTCTAAAGTAAAAGATATAATCAGATCTGGCAAATTGGGAAATATTGTATCCGCAAATGTATTATGTTGGCTTTACAAGCATAAGGAATATTTTAAGGAAAGTTGGAGAATAAGACGAGGAGGTGGCCCACTCGGTATTAACCTTGTGCATGATATAGACATGATTTGTTACCTTTTAGGATCAATTAAATATGTTCAGGCATTTACAACGAATAAAACTAGAAAATATAAAGTTGAGGATACAGCGACTGTAAGTTTAATTTTTGACTCAGGTGCTTTATGTACATTAAATATTTCTGACACTATTGTTGCTCCTTGGAGTTATGAATTAACAGCTGGAGAAAATCCCGCTTATCCCGTTACTAATCAATCTGCATATATGATTGGTGGCACCAAAGGATCAATACAATTTCCAAATTTAAAATACTGGTTTTATAAAAAAGAAAGAAGTTGGTGGAATAAAATATTTCTGAAATCTGATATTAATAAAAAAGATGACAATACATTAGTTAATCAAATTGATCATTTCTCAGATGTTGTTTTAAAAAAGGTTAAGCCTAAAGTTAATGGAAATGACGGATTAAATTCTTTAAAAATTTTTGCGGCAATTACAAAGAGTGCAAAAATTGGTAAAAAAATTAAAATTTAAAGATTAGATAAAATAGAATTTGAACATTCAATTGTATTACTTTCACCACCTAAGTCTCTAGTTCTATTTTTTTGAACATTTAAAGATTTTTCAATGGCGGATACAATTGAATTTGAAGCTTCTTTTTCACCTAAATAATCAAGCATCATTGCACCTGACCAAATTTGACCAACAGGATTTGCAATACCTTTGCCAGCTATATCTGGTGCAGAACCATGCACTGGTTCAAATAATGATGGATGTTTATTTTCAGGATTAATATTACCTGATGGGGCAATTCCTATAGTTCCAGTACATGCTGGACCTAAATCAGCTAAAATATCTCCAAATAAATTTGATGCCACAACCACATCAAACCATTCTGGATTAAGAACAAACCTTGCTGCTAATATATCAATATGAAATTGATCAGTTTCAATTTCAGGATATTTATTTTTCATTTTACTGAAACGCTCATCCCAAAATGGCATTGTTATTGAAATACCATTAGATTTTGTTGCATTGGTAAGTTTTTTTCTCTTTCTTTTTTTTGCTAATTCAAAAGCAAATTTTTGAACTCTATCTATACCATGAGCAGACATAATAGTTTCTTGAATTGCTATTTCTCTTTCTGTATTTGGATACATTCTTCCACCAACAGATGAATATTCTCCTTCAGTATTCTCTCTAACTATCATCATATCAATATCCCCAGGTTTTTTATTTGCAAGAGGAGGGTTTATGCCTGGAAAAAGTTTAACTGGTCTTAGATTGATATACTGATCAAATTCTCTTCTAAATTGGAGTAGTGATCCCCATAATGAAATATGATCAGGAATCTTATCAGGCATACCAACCGCACCAAAAAAAATTGCATTATGTTTACTTAATTTTTCTTTCCAATCATCAGGTAGCATTTTTCCATACTTTTCAAAATAATCACATGAAGCAAAATCATATTCAGTGAAATTTATTTTAAACTGATGTTTAATTGCTGCTTCCTTTAGAACTTTAAGTCCTTCAGGCACAACTTCTTTACCTATTCCATCTCCTGGTATAGATGCAATGTTATATTCTTTCATAAATAAAGCTTTATACTTTAAATGCTTTCTAAATAATATTGTTAAATTATCTTTAAAATTTTAATCATCCATTGTTTTGACATATTTAATTTGTTAAATTTAAGTATGAAAAAGTTGTTTTTTATCTTTTTATTTAGTCTATTTTTTACTTCAAATTTAAATGCAGCATGTGATGACCCTTTAACTGAGGGTGTGGATTATTCAAATTGTAGATTTTCTGACGCACAAGATTTACAAGGAAGTTACTTCCCAAATTCTAATTTATCTTTTGCAAGTTTTATTCAGGTAAATTTAGATAAAAGTATAATGATGAATTCAAATCTATCATTTGGCACATTTCCTGAATCTACATTTGTGAGGGCCAATTTATACGAAACAGTTTCAATTGGTGCAAACTTTGAAAAAACAAATTTTACAGGAGCTAATTTAACTAGAGTTGATTTTATGGGAGCTACTTTAATCGAAGCTAACTTTCAAAATTCAAATTTAATGGAAGCTAACTTTACCTCATCAAATATAACTAATGCTAACTTTGATGGCGCTAATTTAATTGGTGCAACTTGGACTAATGGACAAACATGTGGTCCAGAGTCAATTGGTACCTGTAATCAATAGTAAATGAAAAGTTCTGTTAAGACTGATGATGTAATATTCAATTTTTTTAAGCAAATTTGTGATGAAAAAGACGATCAAAAATGTGTTGAGCTTGGAAAAAGCTGGATAAATGCAATGGAAACTAATTTATCTAATATGGAGGCAAATTTAAACGGTGCTGATAAATTAAAGCACAAAGATGACATTCAAAGTAATAGAGATCATTTGAATAGTTTAAAAAACAAAACATCCTCTGAGTGGAGAGATTATGCAACTCAATGTATGGTTGAAATACTAAGTCAAAAATAAAATTAAAAAATTTTTAAGCTTTTCTTTACAATGTATATGTAATAGAAAATTAACAAGGGGTGTCTTTATAGACTGAGATTATACCCTAAGAACCTGTCCGGTAATTCAGAAAGGGATAAAATGGATAAAACATACTTTATAAGTCAATCATCATCATTAACGTTAGTAATAATTATAAGTTTAATATTTGTAATTTTTGGAATTTATCATTCAAAAAAATTCCAAGGAATAAATAATTATTTAACCGCGAATAGAAATATTGGTTTGTTTTCACTTACAACAAGTTTAGTTGCATCAGCTTTAGGTGCTTGGATTTTATTTGGGCCAGCTTCAGCCTCAACATGGGGTGGTATAGGAGCAGTAATTGGTTATGCATTAGGAACTGGTTTTCCGATGATATTTTTAATTTATTTAGGAAAAAAAATTAGATCAGACTTTCCTAAAGGCTCTTCACTTATTGAATATATGAGACAAAAATTTGGTAAAAGTTTATTTAAATTAATTTTACTAATGACAATTTTTTATATGTTTATTTTTTTATGCGCAGAAGTCACAGCTGTAGCTGTTCTAATTAATTATATTTCTGGAAAAGAATTATGGATTACTGCATTGATAGTTATTATTTCTACTTTAACTTATACTTTGTATGGAGGTTTGAGAGCTTCAATCTTTACAGATAATATTCAGATGTTTGTCATAGCAGTTTTGTTATTGATAACAATTTCATATATTACATTATTTAATAGAGAAAATTTTTCTTTTGAGTTTATTGAAAGTAAAAATCCTCAGCTCTTAAGCTCTTCTTATGTACCAAGCTATACTGCAGGTCTAACTTTTTTTATCGCAGTAGCTGCAACAAATCTATTTCACCAAGGTAATTGGCAAAGAGTTTATGCTGCTAAGAATTATGAAACACTTAAAAAAGGACTGATTATTTCCTTTTTAATTATTGTTCCAATAGTATTCCTAATGGGTTTTATTGGCATGGTATCTTTTTCGGTTGATCCCTCCAATAGACCAGATCTTGGATTTTTTACATTACTGTTAAAAGAGCAAACTGAATTATTGTCATTATTAATTATCGTACTTGGTTTGGCTTTGACTATTTCAACAGTAGATACTCTAGTTAATGCGATATCAAGTCTGTTTGTAGTTGATGGCAAAGCAACATTTAATTTTGATAAGAAAACCGATTATTTAAAACTTTCTAAATATTTTATTATAGCAATTTCGATTGTTGTATTTATTGTTGCTTCAAAAGGATTTGATATATTATATTTATTTTTGCTAGCAGATTTATTTTGTTGTGCTTTTGTTTTTACTGTTTTTTATAGTTTCTATAATAAGAAAATTAACGAAAAGATTGCTTATATTTCCATAATAGTCGGGTTAATTGCAGGATTTTTAATGTTTCCTTTTCCAGATTTTTCTAAAAGTTTATTCGTAGGAGTACTGGTACCAACAGAAGCATTTAGCCCTTTTGTTTCTCAATCTTTATTATTTTTATCTTTTTTGATTGCAACTTTTTTGCCAGCTGTGATTTTAAAAATAAAAAAATTTTAATTACTAAATTGAGGATTTTATAGCTTCATAAAGTAAGTCTTTGGTAGTTTCTCCAAGACTTCTATAAACTTCTTCTTTATTTTTGAAAATTATAAGTGTTGTTTGATATTGAACATTAAATAAATCAGCTATGTTTTTGTTTGTTACATCAAAAGAAAAATATTCAATGTTATCAAACTCTATATCATTTAATTTACCATCATTTTTTGCTTTATTTAAAATTTTCATTTGTCCTGCGCAAGATGAACAGTACTTAATCCAAGAACTAATTATAATAACTTTCCCTTCAGATTGAGCCTTATTAAACAGCTTTTGGTTAAAAGTTGTTTCCTTTTCCATAGCATTGGCATTCAATGTGATTAGAAGTAAAAAAGAGATAAAAATATTTTTCATTTTATGAAATTACAACAAATTAAAATTTATTGTAATCCCACAAATTGTCTCTATATAACTTATCTAAATGTCGACTAATCAAATCACAATCAAAGATTTATCAAAGGTTTATGACAATGGATTTGAGGCCTTAAAAAAAATTAATTTAGATATTAAAAAAGGTGAAATCATTGCCCTTCTAGGACCAAATGGTGCTGGTAAGACAACTTTGATAAGTATTATTTGTGGCATCGTAACACCCTCATCAGGAAAAGTTACTGTTGAAGATTTTGATATTATTGATGATTATAGAGAAACCCGTTCAAGAATTGGATTAGTTCCTCAAGAACTTACATTAGAGACATTTGAGACAGTATTTAACAACGTTTCTTATTCAAGAGGATTAAGTGGGAAAAAACCAAATCCAAAACATATTGAAAAAATATTAAAAGATTTAAGTATATGGGATAAAAAAGATTTAAGATTAAATCAATTATCAGGTGGTATGAAAAGAAGGGTTTTAATTGCTAAAGCTTTATCTCATGAGCCCTCAATATTATTTTTAGACGAGCCAACAGCAGGAGTAGATGTTGAACTTAGAAAAGATATGTGGAATGTGGTTGAAGAGTTAAGACAGACTGGAGTTACTATCATTCTAACAACTCACTACATAGAAGAAGCTGAAGCAATTGCAGATAGAGTAGCTGTAATTAATCAAGGAGAGATTATTGTTGTAGATAAAAAAGATGAATTGTTAAAAAAAATGGGTCATAAAAAGTTAACTATTAATCTTCAAAATGATTTAAATAAAGTGCCTGATAGCTTAAGAACATATAATTTAGAAATAGGAGATGATAAAAAATCGGTTAATTATACTTATAATGTTAACGCAGAAAGTACTGGCATAACTAATTTGCTAAAAGATTTAAAGGACGCAGGTTTGAAACTTCAAGATCTTAAAACTGAACAAACTACATTAGAGAAAATATTTGTAAGTTTAGTAAAGGAAAATAATGAAATTTAACTATTATGCATTTAGAGCCATGTATTTACATGAAATGGATCGTTTCAGAAGAACATTAATGCAATCTTTGTTTTCTCCAGTACTTTCAACTTCTTTATATTTTATTGTTTTTGGTTCAGTGATTGGGGGCTATGTAGAAAAAATCGATGGTATTAGTTACGGATCATATATAGTTCCAGGCTTACTGATGCTTACTTTACTGACACAATCTATAAGTAATACATCCTTTGGCATATTTTTTCCAAAGTTTAACGGTACAATTTACGAAATTCTTGCAGCTCCAATTTCTACATTTGAAATTGTTTTGGCATTTGTAGGAGCAGGTGCAACTAAGACTTTGATAGTAGGGGTTGTTATTTTTATAACTGCTACCTTTTTTGTTGAAGTTCAAGTGATGTATCCATTATTAATGATATTTTTATTAGTACTAGTTGCTTTTACATTCGCTCTATTTGGTTTTTTAATTGGATTGATGAGTTCTAACTTTGAACAAATGTCAATAGTGCCAACACTCATAATTACACCTATGGTATTTTTAGGTGGAAGCTTATATTCTTTGGATATGCTACCAGAATTTTGGCAGACGGTTACTTATTTCAACCCAGTAGTATATTTAATTAATGGTTTACGATTTGCATTTTATGGAGTATCTGACTTTAATATATGGATTAGTGTTAGCCTAATGGTTCTATTCTTAGTAATATGTGTAACTGTAGTGTCTGTACTACTTAAAAAAGGTTACAAAATTAAAACTTAATTACTAGCTATTTTCTTTTTTGGATCAAAAAAAGGTTTTTCTACTATTATAGCTTCAAAATTACCTTTATTGGTGTTTACTTCAAGACTAGTTCCAATTTCTGAATTTTCAATATTTATCATTGCAAGTGCAATATTTTTTTTTAATCTTGGCGAATATACAGCAGATGTTACTTTTCCAATTTTATTGTTATCTTTTTTTATAGACCAGAAAGTTGTGTTAGGCCCAGATAGTGGTTCACAATTAATCTCTAAACCAACTTGTTTTCTTTTTATACCATCAGCTTTGATTTTTTTAAGAGCTGCCTTTCCAATAAATTCAATGTCACTATCTAGAGATACTAAACGATCTAAACCTAATTCGAATGGGTTAGTATTAATATCAGCATCAGCATGATAGGAAAGCATTCCTCCTTCAATTCTTCTTATTGAAGAAGTATGGCCAGGCTCAAGACCATATTCTTTTCCAGCAGTCATTATCTTTTCGTATAAGTCATTGCCTTTAGATCCATCTCTTAAAAATAATTCATAACCAAACTCACTAGACCAGCCAGTTCTAGAAACAATTAATGGTATGTCATCTAAATCATATTCCCTAAACCAATAATATTTAAGATCTTTAATACTTTCTCCAAAAAGTTTTACCATAATGTCTTTTGATGTAGGTCCTTGTAGTTGTAAAGGTGAAACATCAGGCTCTGTTATATTCACATCCAGTCCTGAATTAACCGCAACACCTTGAGCCCACAATAAAACATCACTATCTGCCAGAGAAAGCCAAAAATGATTTTCAGCTAATCTCAATAAAACTGGGTCATTTAATATTCCACCATGATTGTTGGTGATTAAAACATATTTGCATTGACCAATTGCTACATTTGAGAGATTTCTTGGTGTAAGTAGTTGAGTAAATTTAAAAGCATCTGGTCCTGTAATTTCTACCTGTCTTTCTACTGCAACATCACAAAGTATAGATTTTTCAATCAAATTCCAAAAGTTCTGTTCAGGGCTACCGAAATCTCTTGGTATATACATGTGGTTATAGACAGAAAAACCAGTCGCACCCCATTTCACAGTTGAGTCAAAGTATGGGGATTTTCTAATTTGTGTCCCAAAGCCAAAGTTTTTATTACTCATTTTCGAAAAGGCTTAACAGATGGAGTAAATTTTGCAAAGAAATTCAAAAGGTTTATAGCCCAATTAAGGGCTATAAAAAATTAAGAGGGGGTTATTAATTTTTTAAAATTGTTCTGACTCAGTCGAGCCAGCCATCGCAGTAGTTGAACTTTGCCCACTGCTTATAGTATTAGAAACTGCATCAAAATAAGATGTTCCAACCTCACGTTGATGCTTTACGCTGGTATAACCATCTTTTTCTCTAGCAAATTCTTGTTGTTGGATTTTAGAATAAGCAGTCATACCTTCTTTTTTATATTTTTCTGCAAGCTCGAAAATTGCAATATTTTGAGTATGAAACCCAGCTAATGTTATAAACTGAAATTTGTATCCCATTTTAGCAATTTCTTTTTGGAAAGAAGCTATTTCATCATCGTTTAAATGTTTTTTCCAATTAAAAGATGGAGAACAATTATAAGCTAGAAGTTTTCCAGGATATTTTTCATGAATAGCATCTGCAAATTTTTTAGCTTCCTCCAAATTTGGAGTGGCTGTTTCACACCAAATTAAATCAGCATACGGTGCATATGCTAGACCTCGAGAAATTGCTTGTTCAATACCGTCTTTTACATAAAAGAAACCTTCAGGAGATCTTTCGCCTGTTAAAAAAGGTTTATCATTATTATCAAAATCATTTGTAATTAATTTAGCAGCATTAGCATCTGTTCTTGCTAAAATGATTAAAGGCACTTCAGCAATATCTGCTGCAAGTCTTGCTGCTTTTAAATTTTTAACCATTGTTCCAGTTGGTACTAAAACCTTACCACCCATATGGCCACATTTTTTTTCACTAGCTAACTGATCCTCAAAGTGAACACCCGCTGCTCCTGCTTTAATAAATTTTTTAGTTAGTTCGAAAACATTTAATGGTCCACCAAAACCAGCTTCTCCATCTGCAATAATTGGAAGCATATAATCTGTTCTGTCTTTTGCTTGCATATCTCCATCTTGCATTTCCATGTGTTGAATTTGATCTGCTCTTACAAGGGAGTTATTCATTGACTCAACTAATTTCGGAGCACTATCATAAGGATAAAGTGATTGATCTGGATACATTTCACCTGCAGTATTAGCATCTGCAGCAACTTGCCATCCACTTAAATAAATTGCTTTTAAACCTGCTTTAGCATGTTGTACTGCTTGATTACCCGAGAGAGAGCCTAGAGTATTAACATATGCTTCTGAATTTAATAATTTCCAAAGTTTTTGTGATTGATTTTTACATAAAGAATATTCTATTTTAATTGAGCCCCTTAATCTTTCAACCTCTTCATCCGTATAGTCACGCTTTATACCTGCAAATCTTTTAAGGTCGTATGAGATTTTTTCTGCACTCATTATTATCCTTTAGTTAAATTTTAATGAAAAATGAAAAAGTAGATTGAATTAATTATTATCGTTTGAAGTTTCGATAAGATCATTCATTCCACTTGAACCCCAATCACAGTGATCATCTCTCATGTAGATCCCTCTACTATTATGATGATCTAAGTCTTCTTTTCTGATAATTTGAGCTTCATTTTCAGTGTTTTTGATTTTTTTGTTCATGTAAATCTTATAATTTACTAAATTTACAAATTCCACAAAAAACGATAAAAAGCTTGTAAATGCTATAAAAAAATTGTAAAAATAAATTTACAAAATTTACAAAAAGTAAAATGAGTCAAATAGATTTAAAAATAGGCCCTAAAATCAAGGCATTTCGTAGACAATTAGGCCTTCAAGCAAATAAGTTAGCTGAAGATTTAAGTATTTCTCCTAGTTATTTAAACCTAATAGAGAGTGGTAAAAGAAAAATCGATGGCGATTTGCTTTTAAATGTTTGTGAGAAATTAAATATTCAATTATCAGATCTTACATCAAAAACAGATATTAATCTTCAAAACACAATTTCTGAAATTCTAGACGATAATTTATTTGAGGATTTGGATATCTTGGGACCAGAGGTAAAAGATTTAGTTAGTACAAACCCTAAAATTGGAAAAGCAATAGTCAGATTAGGAGATATTTTAAAGAAAAAAGATCATGAATTAATAAATA
This sequence comes from uncultured Pelagibacteraceae bacterium, assembly GCA_902520645.1. Lineage (GTDB taxonomy): Bacteria > Pseudomonadota > Alphaproteobacteria > Pelagibacterales > Pelagibacteraceae > Pelagibacter. The sequence goes on from CABYOP010000014.1 coordinate 14,094, forward strand.
AGATTGAAACACTTTCTGGAAAAATAGTAGACAACAGGAAAAATTCATTTCCAGGTGAAGTAATCTCCGACTTTTTGCAAGATAATAAAAATTATTTTCCAAAATTGGAGGAATTTGCAAATAATGTTTTTGAAAAAATTCAGAAAAATAATCGAACCAGATATATTTCTTTATGTGAATATTTAAATACAGAATATTCTATAACAGTAAAAGATGTTATACCTGACGAGAAAAAACCTTTTTCAAAAATATATAAAAAAAATAAAAAAGAACTTCTTTTAAGTGATTATAGTTCATTAGAAACTAAAAAATTACATGCTGCTGCTCAAATAGCTCAAGAGGGAGCAAATAAAGAAATAGATAATTATTTATCAGGTTTTAATTTTCCATCTGAAGAATCTAAAAAATTAACAAAAGTTGCTTTATTAAATTATTGTGCAGCTGCAATTTTAATGCCTTATAAATTATTTCATGCTGAATGTAAAAAACTCAAATATGATCTAGAATTATTACAAAATACTTTTGCAACATCTTTTGAACAAGTTGCGCACCGAGTAACATGTTTGCAAGATCCAAAACTTCCTGGAATTCCATTTCATTTTTTAAGAGTGGATATGGCTGGTAATATTTCTAAAAGATTTTCATTGTCAGGAATAGATATTCCAAGATATGGTGGAGCTTGTCCAAGATGGAATGTTTATTCAGCATTTACAAGACCTGGAGTAATTCAAGCTGCAGTTAGTAAAATGAACAATGGTGAAAAATATGTTTGTATTGCGAGAACTGTAGAAAAAGGTATTGGAAGATTTGGACAAGCTAAAAGTGTTTTATCAATTGGTCTTGGTTGTGAAGCGAAATATGCAAAAGATTTTGTTTATACAGAAAACGTAAATATCAATGATAAATCTTCAGAAATACCAATTGGTGTGTCCTGCAGAACATGTGACAGATTGGATTGTTCACAAAGAGCTTTTCCACCTTTACATAAAAAATTTGATGTAGACTTAAATTCTAGAGGAGTTTCAGTTTATGTTAGTGATGGTAATTCTAAATAATGATAAAGTTTATAATCCCAGCTGTTATAGTTTTCTTAATTGTTTTGTTTTGGGAAAAAATTACGGAATTTGCTGAAAAAAAATTAAATATTAAACTTAATTATATTGTTGTTAGTTCCATAATAGTATTTATAGCAGTTGTTCTTTTACTCTTAAATTACTAGAGCTAATGTCAAAAATTGATCTTTCAAAATATAAAATAGATGAATCTGATGGGGTTTTTACTTTTAAAAATGAAAATACAACATTAGGCTTTGTAAGATTTAATAGTATTGGTGAAGTCGAATATATCTTTGTAAATCCATTATTTAGAAAGCAAGGTTTGGCTACAAAATTATTAAAACTAGTAAAAGACAAAACAAGAAAAGAAATCATACTTCAAGAACCTATAAGTCCTCTAGGATCGAAATTATTAAATTCATTAAAGAGATGGAAATAAACCTCTTATTTTTTTTTACTGTTGTTCCTGCAATAATTTTATTTGGTATAGCTAAATCTGGTCTAGGTGGATCTATAGCACTTATTTCAATTCCTTTAATGACCATTTCTATGCCTTTAACAACAGCACTAGGAATTATTTTACCTATCTTGATATTTTCAGACTTTATAGCAACCTATAAGTATAGAAAAGAATTTGATTTAGAAACTTTAAAATTAATAGTTCCTTTTGCAGCTATTGGTATAATTATTGGATCATTTACCTTTTCATATTTTTCTGAAGAATTGCTAAAATTTATAATTGGCTTGATGGGATTTTTGTTTGCAGGGCATTATTTCTTTTTTAAAAAAAATAAAGAAGCAAAGTCAGAAAAAAATTTACTAAAAGGAGGAATTTGTTCAACTGTAGCAGGTTTTACTAGTTTCAGTGTTCATGCGGGTGGTACACCGACCAGTATTTATTTACTTCCTTTGAGAATGAAAAAAGAAATTTATGTTGGAACTAGAATTATTTTTTTTACTTTTGTAAATTTAATTAAACTTCCTCTTTATATTAATTTATCGATGATGAACTTTGAAACTTTCAAGCAATCATTAATTTTGTTTCCTGTTGCACTTATTGGAATCCTCATTGGATATCAACTCCTAAAGATAATTGAAGAAAAATTATTTTATAATATTTTGTATGCTTTAATTTTCGTAACTAGTTCAAAGTTAATTTTTGACTTTTTATAAATACATGTTCTCACAAAGATTATTGATTTCTTATAAGTGGATAGATTTTAGGATTTAGATATTTTAAGTTGGTAATTAAAATCAACATTAAAGTAACCAACCCAATTGAAAAACCTAAATAAATTAAAACTTTAAAGTCAAACTGCCAAACTAGTTCAAATATATTTTCCATAATAAATTTAGACCCTATCACTGCAAAAAATGTTGCAATCAAAATTACAGACATAAAAATAATTATGAATTCAATTAAAGATGAGAAAATAATTTGTTTTTTTGAAAAACCTAAGATTTTAAAAACTAAATTTTGATATTCTTTAATTTTTCCCTGAACCATAATTGCACTGGATATTACAATTAAACCAATAATAATTGTTACAGCGGAAATTAAAGTAACAGCAATGAATACTTTGTTTAAAACTGCAGTTACTTTTAGGAGATAATCTGCAATTTTAATAATGGATAAACTTGGCATTATCTCCAACATTTCTGTTTCATCAAATTTATCAGAATTAAATTTTGCGGTTGCTAAGTATTCATGTGGAATTTCCTTTGCAAATTGGGGGTTAAAGAGCATTGCAAAATTAATACTTAGATCACGGTAATCTACTTCTCTAAAATTAATTACTTCTCCATCAATCTCTCTTCCATAAATGTTCAAAGTAAAAACATCACCTAATTGAATATTAAAATCTTTTGCAACTTTAGCATCCAGCGATATTTGTAACTGATTTGGTTTGGATAAATCCCACCATTCGCCCTCTAAGATAGGATTATCTTTTGGAATATCCTCTACCCATGATGATCTTCGTTCACTTCCAATTACCCAATAACTATCATTATCAGGTTTGATGAATGTATTAGGATCAACTCCATTAATTTTTGCAATACCTGATGATACCATTGGAACTATTTCAATGTTTGCATCTTTATCCATATTTAAAATACCTTGCTCAAATTTTTTACGTTCTCCCTTTTGAATGCCAACAAAAAAATAATCAGGTGCAATATCAGGGATAGATTTAGCTATTTCTCTTTGAAAGTTAGTACCCACTAAAGCTAAAGTTAACAATAATGTAACGCCTAAACCTAGAGACATTACAGTAATAGGAGTAATACTTTTTGTTTGAGTAATATTTTTAATTGATACTTTTAGTGAAACAATTGAACTTGATTTAAATTTTTTTAGAAAAAAAATAATTAATTTTGAAATTAAGAAAAAAACTATTAAACACACAAAAAAAGCTACAAAATATCCCAAACTATATGTTGGCTGTTCAGATCCAATTGTAAATAATAAAATTAAAGTAGATAACAAAATAAAACTTACAGCGACTGATTTTTTTGAATAATAAAATTGTAAATTTTGAAATACATTCCTAAACAAATTAGAAGCTTTTACTTGATCAATAGAACTTATTGTTGGTATAGAAAAAATTATAAGGACTAGCAATCCAACTAAAAATATTTTAAAAAAATTCAAAAAAGAAAAAACTGGATAAACGTTTAATCCCAAACCATCAGACAAGTATTTATCTGCTATTGGAATAATTAAGAAACTAGACCCATAGGAAATTACAGTAATAACAAACAATAAAATAAATAATTGTAAATAATAAAGTGTTTTGATATTTCCAGAATAAAATCCTACTGCTTTTCTAACAGCAATTGACATATTGTTTTGATTGATAAAAGACAACAAGGTATTTGCAATTCCAATTCCAGCGATCAACATTGCACTTATAGATACAAGAGATAAAAATTGAGAGAAATTGTTAATAATTCTTTTAATACCACTTGCTGAATTTTCAGGGTATCTAAGTTTTACTTTTTGATCGTTTTTGAAAATATTTTCGATTTTTTTCTCAATCTGTTCTGGATCATCATCATTGTTAAATTTTACTTTATATTCATAATTTAAAAAACTTCCTATTCCATTTAGTTTTAATATTTCTAAAGTTTGTTTGCCAGCTAGGGCCCAATCACCAAATGCAACAAATCCGCTTACATCTGGTACTGACTTAATAATTCCAATGACGGTAAAGTTTTGATCTTGAACTTTAACTTGCTCATTAATCTTTATATTCAGTGTTTTTGATAAACTTTCATTAATCAAAATTGTATTTGGTTCTCTTTGCATTCTTTCATAAGCTTCGATTGGCTCATAATCAACTTCACCATAAAGTGGATATTTTTCATCCACAGTTTTAATTCTTGTAAATAAAGATTTATTTCTCTCTCTTCCAGTTGTTGAAAGCATCGTACTAAATTCAATCATTTGAGATACTGTTGCAAATTCTTTAACTTGATTTACCAAATCCAAGTTTCCTTGATTACGATTGTAATCAATCTCTAAATCTCCTCCTAATAATGCTTTGGCATTATCATTCAGTTCTTTTTTCAAACTATCTTCGATTGTGAAAATAGCACTTAAAATAAAAAGGCTAATAAACAGAGTTATAATGATGCTTGAGATTTTATGATAATTTCTACTCAAATCTTTTAAAGCATATTTAAGTATTAAATTAAATTCTGAAGGGTTATTTGATTTTTCCATCTTTAATTTTAATTTTTCTTTTTGCTTTATCAGCAAGTTTGGGGTCATGTGTTACCATAATTAAAGAAGAACCTTCTTCTTTTACATATTTAAACAATATGTTTGAAATCAATGTAGAGTTTTCAGTATCTAAATTACCAGTTGGTTCATCAGCTAAAATCAATTCGGGTTTCATAGCAATTGCTCTTGCTATGGCTACCCTTTGTTGCTCGCCACCAGATAATTGACTTGGAAGATTATTAAAACGATGTTTTAAACCAAAACGATCTAACAAAATCTTTGCTTCTTTTTCAGGATTTTTAAAATTATTTAGTTCAAGTGTTAAAGCAACATTTTCAACTGCAGTATAATTTGGGATTAAATAAAAAGATTGAAATACAATTCCAATATTTTTCTTTCTAATTTCTGATACTTCATCCTCATTAAGGCTTGTAATTTCTTGATTTTGAAAAATAATCTTTCCAGAGGTTGGCTTTTCTAATCCACCAACAAGCATTATTAAACTGGTTTTTCCTGAACCACTCTCTCCTACAACAGAAACTGTTTCTTTTTTCTTAATATTTAAATCTACATTCTTCAAAACACTGATATTATCTTTACCAGTTTGGTATTTGAGATTTATTTTTTTTAATTTAAGAAGTGAAGACATGAATAAAAGTTTATTTACAAAAATTTTGTTAATCTTTCTAGTGCACATAAAAGCAAGTGCAATAGAAAAGGTAATATTATTTGGAGACAGTCTAATGGCTGGTTATGGTTTAACCAAAGAACATCATTTATCCTCAGTTTTAGAGAATAATTTAAAACAAGATGGATTTAATATTCAAGTTATAAATGGAAGTGTTTCAGGCAGTACATCTTCGGGAGGATTAAATAGGGCAGAGTGGAGTTTATCAGATTCAGGTATAGATCTTATTATTTTAGGAATGGGTGCAAATGATATGCTTAGAGGAATTCAACCAGATGAAACAAAAAAAAATTTAGAACAAATTATAGAAATTGCAAAAAAGAAAGAAATAGAAATAATTTTAGCTGGAATGATTGCTCCAACAACACATGGAATAAAATATAAGAAAGACTTTGATGCTATCTATCCAAAATTATCTAAGAAGCATAATTTATTATTAATACCTTTTCTTTTAGAGGGCGTGGCACTTGATCCAAGTTTAAATCAACAAGATGGAATACATCCTAACAAGAAAGGAACAATAAAAATAAGTGAAAATATTAAAAAAAGTATTATTGCTAGTTTAGATAAAAAAAAAAATTAAATTTATAATTTTATAAATTTATCATTTATTATTAATTTTATATTTATATGGATAAAATACCCTATCATCATTTACCAAACGGCACTTTTAGAAACCCTCTAGGTTCCCCTAAAGTAGATCGGAATTTTAAATGGTCTTTTAAAGTATTTAATAAAGAAAAAAAGAAACTCAATATGACTGTTCCAAAGGATCATGTTGTAGACAAAAAACAAGTATTAGCTGATATTCAAAAATATAAAGATGGTGACTACATTGGATGGATAGGTCATGCAACTTTTTTGATAAAATTGGGGAATACAACAATTATAACTGACCCAGTTTTTTCTAAAAATGCAGGTCCGTTAATATTTGGACCAAAAAGATTTACTGAACCAGCTTTAAATTTAAAAGAAATACCTCCTGTAGATATTTTTTTACTAACCCATAATCATTACGATCATCAAGACATGATGACAATCAGAAGATTCCCTTTCAAAAATACCAAAGTAATGGCTCCTTTAAAGCTAGGTAAGTACTTTGAAAAAAATGGATATAGCGATGTTAATGAGATGGATTGGTATGAAGAAATCATCATTAACGAAAAAATGAAAATAACATTTCTTCCAGCGGTCCATTGGTCTAAAAGAAGTTTAACAGATACCAATAAATCTTTGTGGGGAAATTTCTTAATTGAATATGATGAAAAAAAAATTTTGTTTGCTTGTGATACTGGAGTTGGAAATATTTATAAAGAGATTGG
>CABYOP010000015.1 GCA_902520645.1 uncultured Pelagibacteraceae bacterium
ACACAAGATCACTTCGAAACATAATTTCACGCCCAGGAATTGAAGAGGTTCTAGAATATAGGCAAACTATAAACCATAGAATTACAGAGTTATGTCAATCAAGTAACTCCGATTTAGATATGATTGAAGTAGGCTGTCATCATGAAATGCAACATCAAGAATTAATGTTAACAGATCTACAGCATGGTTTAAGCTTCAACCCTACTGGTCCCAAGTACGATCCAACTAAAAAAGATATTGAAAGTGAAAATATTAAACAAGAATGGGTTGGTTTTGAAAAAGCTATTAAAAGTGTAGGTACAGATGATGAAAATTTTTCTTTCGATTGTGAGCGACCTAAACATGAAGTTTTAATCCTACCTTTTGAAATATCAAACAAGTTGGTTACAAATGGTGAATGGATCGAGTTTATTGATAATGATGGTTATAATAAAAGTGAATATTGGTTGTCTGATGGATTTTCAAAATGCCAGCAGGAAAATTGGCAGTCCCCTCTTTATTGGAAAAAAAAAGAAGGTAAATGGTTTCACTTCACTTTAAATGGGAATAAAGAAATAGATCTCAATGCGCCTGTAAGTAATATTAGCTACTTTGAAGCTGACGCTTTTGCAAAATGGAACAATAAACGACTTCCAACAGAATTTGAATGGGAGGTTGCTTCTAATGATAATATTCAAGGTAATTTTTTAGAAAATAAAATTTATCAGCCATATTCAAAAAAAAATGGTGCAGATTTAAATCAACATTGGGGACACGTATGGGAGTGGACTTCTTCAAACTTCTCTCCTTATCCAGGGTTTAAATATCATAATGATGATATTAGCGAATACAATGGTAAATTTATGGTCAACCAGATGGTGTTAAAAGGAGGCTCTTGCCTTACACCTAAAGATCAAATGAGAAAATCATATCGTAATTTCTTTTATCCTCATCAAAGATGGCAAATGTCTGGACTAAGACTTGCTAAATGAGAGAATTTTTGTATGACTAGAACAAAAAATTAAACTTTTTTCAGATAAATCAATCATTACATGTCAAAACGCGCTGTTACTAAAAAAAAATAAAACTATAAGAACAACCTTAATGTCTAAATCTAATACCAATTTAAATTCTAAACTAACTGATGCTACGGATATTAGTAAACCATGGGATAAGGATAATCAGGCCTGGTGGGACTGGTATGTTAGTCTCGCAAATAATGATGATAAAGAAAATGAAATTATTAATGCCGATCCTTTACCAGATATTACAATACCAAGTGATGATGAAGTTATCTCAGAATTAGCTAAGCCCTACCATTTAACAAATGATCAAATTGATTTTTTTAAAAAAAATGGTTTTATTAAACTTAAAAAAGTTTTTTCACCTGGTGCTGTGTTAAAACTTAGATCTGAGTTAATTAGTTTATTAAAAGAAGAATTTAAGGTTGATCCAGATAAAGGAGCACATGCCCGTTTCCTTAGTCTTGAAATGATTTGGCCTGATAACTCACTGCTTCGTGCCTATGTATTATCACCACGTCTAGGGCAAATTTCAGCAGAACTTCTTGGAGTACCAGCTGTTAGACTTTATCATGACAATGTATTAGCTAAACAAGCTGGTTGTGGTCGTACCCCGTGGCACTTCGACGATCATCATTTTCCTCTAGATACCAATGACGTAGTTACTGCTTGGGCACCTGCACAGCCAATTCCTCTTGAGATGGGACCGCTCTCTTTCGCCTATCCGCTCGATGTCCACAAATTAGTCAATGCAGTTACGTTTAAAAAAACTGGTACTGGATATGACCGTGGGGTTACAGATGTTTTTTCAAAAAATAATGTAACTGTGAATGAAACTCCATTTGAGCTGGGCGAAGTAAGCTTTCATCATAATTTAAATTTTCATACCGCTTCACGCAACCGAACTAATCGTAGTCGAGTGGCTCTCGCCAATACTTATTATCGTGATGGAGCGAGAATAGTTGATTCACCTACGATGGTTTCTGGTGACTGGCAGAAATTTGTGCCAAATGTCAAACCAGGAGAATTGGCTGCTAGTCCACTAAATCCGATTTGTTGGCCAGTAAAAGACAAATCATGAAAAACATAAATAATCAAAATGGATTAAATTCAATCTGGACTAAAAGTCTTGCTCGTAATCTTCATCCTAATGGTAATGCTTTAGTTGATCATTTAAAAACAATCCATCAAGAAAATACTGGATTTACTGAAGCATGTGCAAGTTCTTGTCGTGATGAAGCTGGACGTAATAGTTATGAATGGCTAAGTGAAGTTGTGCCTGATAACGCGAGTTTGAGTGTATTAGATCTTGCCTGCGGGTCAGGGCTGTTATTAAGAATTTTATTTGATCGTAATAAAAATTTAAATTTAAAAGGTATAGACATGTGCCCTGAAGAATTGGTACTAGCTAAGACTCGTCTTAAAAATAGTGGGATTAATCTTATTGAGTCAAAAGCACAAAATTTGACAGCAATCAATGATAATTCTATAGACATTGTGTTATGTCATTGGGCTTTGACATTAATGGACCCGATAGTTCCTGTTTTAGATGAAATCAAACGAGTTTTAACCTCTGAAGGTCAGTTTGCAGCATTAGTTGATGGACCAATAAATGCAGCATCTGGATATGCAGAGGTACATGATTTAATTTATAGTTATGTTCAAGAAGAAATACCTAGTTATGGAGAGATTGATTTAGGTGATCCAAGGATACGAGGATCTGAAAGTCTAAGTAATCTTGCACATAAAGCGTTTCCAGAAGCAAGTGTGACAATCGAAACAAATGTTGTATCTATGGAAGGACCAGTTATTAAAGTAGCTGAAATTGCTTCAGGATTTTTTTACGCAGCATTTATCTTAAAACCAGAAAAAAGAAAATTAATGATTAGAAATCTATCTGACATGCTCGCAATATCCAAAGTGAGCAAAGATAATGAAAGACAAGGGCGATTTTCAATGCCAATTAGTCGTCTTTTAGTTAGGCAAAGTATAAAATGAAATCATTTTTACAAGAAGTAAGTTTCGGTTTAAGTAAAAAAAATAAAGAGTTGAGTTCTAAATGGTTTTATGACTTTCGTGGATCGAAACTTTTTGAACAAATAACGAAGTTGAAAACATATTACCCAACAAGAACTGAAAGAAAAATTTTAAAAGATAATAAAATTGAAATTGCTAATAAAATAGGTAAGCGAGCAGTTTTAATTGAACCAGGTGCTGGAGACTTCAAGAAAATAGCTATTTTTCTCAACAGCTTAGATAAGCCAAAAAAATATATTCCTTTGGATATTTCAGAAGATTATATAAATAAGATATCTCAAAGTTTTAAAAAAAAATTCCCAAAAATAGCTATTACTCCTAAAGGATATGACTTTTCAAGAAATAATAAACTACCTTTTAAAATCAATTCATCTGAAAATATAATTATATTTTTTCCAGGATCAACCATTGGAAATTTCAAAGAGAAGGATGCTGTTAAATTTTTAAAAATGTTAAAATCAAAATTTAAAGCAAAAAAAATTATCATTGGAGCTGATTTAGTAAAAGATATCCCAACTCTAATTACTGCTTATGATGACAAAAAAGGTGTGACTGCAAAATTCAATAAAAATATTTTACGAAGAATCAATACTGAATTAGGTGCAGATATAAATCTGAATTCTTATAAACATTTAGCAATTTATAATAAACAAAAAAAAAGAATTGAAATGAGACTAAAATCAAAAAAAAGAAATAATATTAGAATTAATGGTTCAAATTATTTAATAAAAAAAAATGAAGAAATTCACACTGAAAATTCTCATAAATATACGATTAAATCCTTCAAAAACTTAGCTAATAAAGCTGGATGGAAACTTGATAAAACTTGGGTTGATGACAAAAAACTTTTTAGTGTTCATTTTCTAAATTAAAAAATTTTACTCATCAGAAAAATATTCAACTTCATTAAATCGATCTTTTGGGAAAAGCCAATAAAATCCAAATGTTTCACTAGTATTATTTTTTAATGCATGTTTAGCATTGTTGGAAATATAAACTACGTCCCCTTTTTTTATCTCTTCAAATTCACCATCTTTGTTTAAAGTTGCAGAACCATTTGTTACAACATAAATTTCGTCTGGCGCGTGATGATGTAAAGTTAATTTTCCGCCTGGTAAAACTTCTGCAAAACCGCAAGAAATTCCTTTGCTTCCATCAATATCTGCATCAACTAAAAACTTCCATCTCACTCCAGGATATTTCTCACTTGTTTTCCATTCCTGATTGGAGATTGAATTAAAATTTTTAACAAATATCATAACTCGAAAAATTAGACCTTTTTCACAAAACTAATAGCAGCACCAATAGTTGTCAAAAATCCAGCTAACGGCAAAATTGCGACTGCGTATTTTTTTGGCATATAATTCTCTTTGAACTCAATACCTTTAGAACTAATTTCAAAATACCACATTTCCCAATACTTCCCGCGCATACCTTCTACAAGTTCAACTCCATAAATTATTAGGACTATACCAATTACCATAATCATAATTTTCCAAAATTGACGTATATATAGTGATAGTCTATTTGGTAATCTTTCATAAATTAGATTTAAAGCTATGTGTTCATTGTCTCTCGCTGTTAAAGAAAGTGCTATAAACATCAACCAAATATTACTTAATACTGTCAGTAGATCACCCCAAACAGGAGGATTATTAAAAACATATCGCATAGTAACGTTATAAATAGTGAAAAAAACCATCGCAGCCAAAAAGAGTGAACACATAGCTCCTAATATACGATGGATAAAACGGTCAAAGTTATTTAAAAATTTAAACATATATTTAATTACTCATTAGGTTTGGAAGAAACATGGTCAACTCTGGAATAACGAGAATAAAAAATAAAAGTAAAAAAAGCCCAACTAGATATGGAATTAAAGCAACAGCCACTTTTTCTAGACGCACTTGTGCAATTGTTGCAGCAGTAAAATATGCGACCCCTACTGGTGGTGTTACTGATCCTATTAAAAAACCAACTATTACAACGATAGCTGCTTGTACCTCAGGAAAGCCGGCTTGAGCCATAACGTTAACTAGAACTGGACCAACTATGATAATGTTTACCGCAGAGTCCATTACTGTTCCAAGAAGAAAAATGAATAGAATCACCGCTAAAATAAAAATAATGGGGGAATCTGTCAGGCTTAAAAGCCAGCTTTCAAGATCACCGATTGCTCCTAGAGAAGTAAGTAACCAACTGAAAGGACCTGACGCAGCTATAATAATAAAAACCATTGCTGAATTACGGAATGCTCGACGAAAAGCACCAGTACATTCTTTCCATTTAATGGTTCGATAAACGAATACTCCTGTTAATAACGCAACCATTGCTGTGATAGCACCAGCCTCAACAACCGATGCCACACCACCCATTACTGAACCGACTAAAACTAAAGGTATTAGAAGGGCGAACGAGGATCGGTATAATTCTCTACCAGCTCGACGTATCGAAAATGGTTCATCACTTCGCTCAAAGTTATATTTGATTGCGAAGTAATGATTGATTATCATAATCACAACTCCTATCAACACGCCTGGAATAATCCCAGCTGCAAATAAAGCTGCAATCGAAATTTCAGTCGAGTTAGCAAGTACAATCATCATGATACTAGGTGGAATTATCCCTCCGATGGTGGAACTAACTCCTGTAACTGCAGCCGAAAACGCAGCAGGATATCCAGCTTTTTTCATTGCTGGTAAAACTAGTGCTCCCACTGTAGCTGTATCTGCTACTACAGAACCATTCATCCCCGCAAAAAACATACTTACAAGAACATTCACTTGGGCCAACCCCCCTCGTATACGTCCAATTAATGCCCTACTCAAAGCTACTAATCGGTCCGTAATCGTAGCACTTGTCATTAACTCACCTGTTAGCATAAAGAACGCAATTGCAGTTAATGGAACTGAGTCAATAGCATTAAACATTTGACTAGGGATCAAAACAAGTGGTACAGCGTCGGTAAATAAAATATAAACAAATGGTATCAGTATTAATATGAAACCAATGGGTGCACCTAATAAGATTAGGAAAAGTAGTACTACAAGTAGAATGATACTTTCCATAGTTACTTATATGTTATGATTTGTTTTAGGTAAAGATCATCTAGCTCTAAATAGAACTAAATGATCTTTACACAGTTTTTCTTTAAACGATTTATAGAGCCCCAGCTTTCTCTAACTGAGCTACAAATCCATCCATTCCTTGTTCTAGAAGAACTCTTTTAGCTACCTCTGGTTCAAAAGTACCTTTAGCATCTAACCAAGCGCCAATTGCACCTGCTCTCCATTTAGACATTTCTGCTTCAGTTGGTACGTACCACTCTTTTGCAGATGCTTTGATTGCGTCTTCACCATTCTTAATCCAAGCGTTATCTAACTGGTTTACTTTTTCTCCATAAGCATCGGCTGCTTCATGTAACCATTTCTTCTCTTGAGACGACAGAGCATTATACTGCTTTGCATCCATTGCTAAAATGTTTCCTGACCACATACCACCGATTTCAGTGAAGTATTTTGCAACTTCATGAAGTTTTGCTACGTGCTGCCATGGACTAGCAACATACTGACCTTCAACTACACCCGACTGTAGGCCTGAGTATAACTGGCTCCAGTCATAAGGAGTTGGAGTTGCACCCCAATTTTTAACTAGCATGAACTCAACTGGACTTTTGGTAGTTCGCCATTTCAGTCCCTTCATATCATTAGGAACGTGAACTGGTTTAGTTGCATTTCCAAGCTGTCTAAATCCACCACTTGAGTATACAGAAAGGCAAATGTGACCAGCATTTTCAAGGGCAAGTTTACACTGCCTTTCAGCTAACCATTCATCTGATATTCTTTTTGCATCTTCCAATGATTTAAAAATGAAAGGCAAATCAAAAATTGCTAACTCTGGTCCAAAATTACCGTAGTTTGCAGTAGAACTAGTCCATAGAGCTATAAGTCCTTGATTGGCTTGTTCTCCACATTTTTGCTCTGCGCATAAACTTTTTTGATAATGTGGTTCAATTTTCATCTTACCGCCAGAAGCTTTTGCCAAGGCTGGTATCAATGCTTGATCTATGGCATCACCAATAGGCATACCCAATCTTCCGGTAGTTCCAAGCTTAAGAGTTACCTCTGCATAGGCAGCTTGTATAAAAAAAGCAATTGCAAACACTTTAAGCAAAGTTTTGCAAATTTTTTTAGTGTTAATTATTTTCATTATTTTCCCCTTCTTTAATTTAAGGATTAATTTAACTAAATTAAATAAGACGTGTCAAAGAAAATGGACGTCCAATTTGGGTTAACTGATATGCAATTAGCTTATATAAACTACTTAAATTAATTTAAGAATGACTAATCCAGATTGTTTTTGTTTGAAGAAAAGAATTTAAAGCCTCGGTACCTTGATCTCTTGATAAAGATCCAGATTGTTTATATCCACCAAATGGAGTTTTTATATCTCCCTCTGAAAACGTATTAACAGAAACTGTTCCACAAGGTAAACTTTTTGCCAAATGAAATGCTCTATCTATGTCTTGAGTAAATACACTTGCATGCAAACCATATTTAGAATTACTTGCAACTTTAAGAGCATCTTTATCGTTTTTAACAGTCAAAACTCCTAACACCGGACCAAAAATTTCTTCTTTAGCAATGGTCATATTTTCTTTTAATCCATCAAATAATGTTGGTTTTGCATAAAAGCCTTTTTGTTTTATTTCTGAAACACCTCCTAATAAGAGTTTTGCACCTTCATCGATTCCTTTTTGAATATAATTATTAACAGTCATTAAATGATTTTTTGAAATCATTGATCCCATATTTGATTTTAAATTTAATGGATCTCCAACTTTTAAACTCTTAACTTTTTTTGAAACTTTATCTAAAAATTCATCTTTAACTTTTTCATGAACTATCTGCCTCATATTTGCAGAGCAATTTTGACCTCCATTCCAAAAAGCAGAATTAATTGCATTATCAATTAAATCATCATTAATTTTTGCATCTTCTAAGACTATGAATGGACTTTTACCTCCCATTTCTAGTGCAACTGGTTTTAAATTACTTTCACTTGAATATTTTAAGAAATATCCACCTACCTCTGTAGATCCTGTAAAAGAAACTGCATCAACATCTTTATGTCTACCAAGTGCTTCACCTACATCACCATAACCTGGAAGAACATTTAAAACTCCATCAGGAATTCCTGCTTCTTGAGCAATTTTTGCAACTCTGATTGCTGTTAAAGGTGTATCTTCTGCTGGTTTAATAATGACAGAGCATCCTGCAGCAAGAGCAGGTGCCATTTTCCAAACTGCCATCATTAATGGGAAATTCCATGGTACTATACCTGCAACAACTCCAATAGGTTCTTTTACTATTAAACTTGTAATAGATGGTTCTGTAGGACCAACCTTTCCAAAAACCTTGTCAATTAATTCTCCATACCACTGAAAATGCATTGGAGCGTCATTAGCAACTTCATTTATGCAGTCCAATATTAATTTTCCTGTATCGACACATTCTAAAACTGAATTTTCATTGCCATGTTTCCTAAGTAATTCTGCAAATTTTAATAATACATCTTTTCGATGTTCAGGTGAGCTTCTAGACCAAACACCGCTATTGAATGCTTTCCTTGAAACTTTGACTGCTAAATTAACGTCTTTTTCGTTACATTTTGCTACTGTGCAAAGTCTTTCTCCAGTCGCGGGATTTATGGTTTCAAATTTTTTACCATCTATAGCGTTAACATACTTTCCATTTATAAAGGCACGGCCTTCAAATTTTAATTTTTGTGCTATAGATTTGTAGTTAACAGCCATGAGAAATTAAGTTATTATTAATAATTCAAATTAGCAAGAATATTAATTAAATCTAAGAGTTCTTGAAAATTTTTTAATATCATCAATTAAAAGATCAGGCTTTTCTAATGCAGCGAAATGACCTCCTGATGGCATTTCAGTCCATTGTTTAAGATTAAATATTCTTTCCACATAAGACCTAGGTGGCCATTCAGACATTTCAGCAGGAAATATTGCTGCTGCTGTTGGAATTTCAATTTTTTTAAAATCCTTTGGAAAAAATCTTCCTCCTTCCTCTCTTCTACCAAAATAAATCCAACTAGCTGTATCAAATGTCTTTGTTAAAATATAAATCATTATATTCGCTAACAATGTGTCTTTAGAGTAAACACTTTCAATATCGTTATTCTTTAAATCTGACCATGAGTACATTTTTTCAGTTATCCAGGCAGCTATACCAACTGGACTGTCCATCATTCCATAACCTAAAGATTGAGGTTTTGTAGCTTGTTGAGTTCTATATCCTTCTTGCATAATTTGATCTTCATTAAATTTTTTTTGCCAATTTCTTTCTTCATCAGATTGTGGGCCTTCAGGATTACGCATAGTTAGACAGTTTATATGAATTGCTTTACAAAAATTTGCATGATCATAACCAAGCCAATTAGCAATAGTTGCACCCCAATCACCTCCTTGAGCCATATAATTTTTATAACCAAGATTTTCTATCATTAGTTTATTTAATATTTCAGCCATTTTTCTGGGCCCCATCGGTTTAGATGGACTTCCTGAAAAACCAAATCCTGGCAAAGAAGGAACTATTACATCAAAAGAATCTTTTTCATTTCCTCCAAATTTTTCTGGATGAGCAAGTTTTTCTATAATACTCATAAATTCAATAATCGATCCAGGCCAACCATGCATTAAAAGTAATGGTTTAGAATTTTTGCTGCTTCCTTTTATTTTAATAAAATGAATTTTTATACCATCTATATTGGTAGTATAATTTTTAAACTTATTTATTTCTAATTCGTGTTTTTTCCAATCAAATTTGGTAATCCAATAATCACATAACTCTTTTAAATATTTTTTGTTAGTTCCATGTTCCCAACCATCTAAATCCTTAACCGAGTCCCAAGGATAATTTCTAACTTTTTGATAAACTAAAGAAATTTCTTTTTGAGTAAATTTAACGTTAAAATCTTTAATCATTTGTAAAATTTAATTTCCATAATTATAAACTATGCTATTCACTATGCTAGAATTAGATAAAACATCGATTTAGAAAGTTATGAATAAAGAAAACGCAAGTAAACTCTGGAAAATTATTCAAGAGGCTAGCGATTATCTTGGTTAATTTCTTATTAATCAAGTAAGTATAATAATAAATATATAAATAAATAACTTAAAATGTGTGGTTTTCTAATCTCAATTTCAAAAAAAAATATTAATCATAATAATTTTGCGAACTCATTTGAAAAAATTAAACATAGAGGAACAGATGACCAAATTGTCAAAAATTTAAGTTTGAGTTTAAAGAATGGTCAAAAAATAAATATTTCATATGGATTTGCAAGACTATCAATACAAGATCCTCTACCAAGATCTAACCAACCTTTTATTAAAGATAATAAAAAATATTTATTTTTTAATGGTGAAATATATAATTTTAGAGACCTTGCAAATTTAGAAAATTTTAATTTAAAAACACAATCTGATACAGAAGTATTGTTCAATATGCTTGAAAAATATAATTTTGATGCATTTGAAAAACTAAATGGTATGTGGTCTTTGACATTACTAAATTTAGAAAAAAATTTCTTATTAATAAGTAGAGATAGATACGGAGTTAAACCTTTATTTTATTATAAGGATGAAAATACAATTACTATATCGTCAAATATTGCATCAATAAAAAATCTAGATAGCTCTAAAGTTTCTGTGAATATCAATTCATTTAAAGAATATATGGATTTTGGATATAATTACGAAAATAAGAATTTGTTCAATGAAATTAAACAAATTAAAAATGGATATTACCATAAATTTGATTTTGCAAGATGGGACTTTATTGAAAACAAAAGATATTTTTTTTCAAAAGATTATCTAAAACAGGATTTTATTTATGACTTGTATAATGATTTTAGAAAATCTGTTGAGAGAAGGTTGATTTCTGATAGGCCGGTCGGAATCTTATTATCAGGTGGCTTAGATAGTTCATTAATTTTATCCTGTTTACATACATTAAAAAAAACTGAAAATCTCACCGCATATATAGGGTATAAAGATAAAAATACCGATGATTTTATATTTGCGGATAAAATAACTCAAGAAATTCCAATTAAGAAGAAATTTCTTGAAATCAATAGTAACACATTAACATTAGAGGATTTTAATGAAATTTGTAGGCATCAAGAAAATCTTTTTCCATTAATAGGTAACGTCATCTCTACATATATGATGTACAAATTTATATCTAAAGATCAGACTAAAGTAGTGATTGATGGTTCGGGGGGTGATGAGCTTTTTGCGGGTTATGATTACAGATATTTTTATTTTATTTTGCAACACTACTTTCAAAATAGAGATATTAAATCTTTTTTAAAAACATTTTTGAATACAAAATTTAATTATAAAATTCTATATTTTAAATTTATGCTTAGAAAAATTATTCCTTTTTTTAGACAATTAAAAAAAAATAAGTATTTGAAATATCAAAATAATTTAATTAATGACCCAATTTTTAAAAATGGTCTAAATTTTAATGATGTTTTAAGAATTGATGCATTTGAAGGAAGACTTCAACATTATCTTGATCATTTAGATAGAAACTCAATGGCATTTGGACTTGAAAATCGAAGTCCATTTCTAGATTTACAAATAATAAAATATATGAACACAAATCTTGATAAAAAAATAAATAACAGTATTTACAAATTAGAGTTAAGAAATTTATTTGATAGATATACGAAATTATCATCTCAACACAGACATAAAAAAAGTGGATTTTCTTTTGGTATAGATAGCTTCTTAAAAAAAAATAAAGAATATTTTAAGTCAACAATAGACACATCAAATATAATTAGTGATTTAATTTACAAGGACAAACTTTTTAAAGATATAGATACTAAAATTAACAATTATGATACCTTCACAATTTTTTCAAGAGCAAGCACGGCAGCAAATATTGAAAAACAAATAATTTAATTGAAATATTAAAATTATTGGCAAAATTTTATAAATTTCGTAAAAAGAAAAAATGAACAAAGAAAATGCAAGTAAACTCTGGAAAATTATTCAGGAAGCTGGCGATTATTTACAGGGTCAATTACCTGATCATCCTAATCATCCAAAAGGTAGGAATGCCTACGCCCATGTTTCTATTTGTGTAAAATCTAAATTTAATGCTAGTTACAAAGATATACCTGATGAAAAGTTTGAAGAAGTTTCAAAATATATCGAATTTTTAAAGCAAAATCCAAATTAGAGACTTACTGTTTAGGAAAATAATCCTTTAACTCACCTTCTCGATATACATCTGCAGTACAACAATGAAGTCCTCCTCCAAATGCATAAGCATCTCGTAGCTCTACTGGTACAACTTCCATTCCAAGTTTATCTAATTGCTCTGCTTGATAAGTCTCGCTTTTTTCAACACATACTGTTTTAGAATCTAAAACTAATACATTCATAGATAACCATGTTGATGAATAGCACAAAGGAGGTGGCTCGTTGTGTGCTGGCTGCGCACTATCTATTATTTCCCATCCATTATTTTCAAATAATTTTCTTTGTTCTTTTGGTAGTCTTCTTTGAGGATTATTTATTATTAATCCTTCTTTTATTGGTGTGAAGGTTGCATCAATATGAATTGGATATGGATCACCAGGAAAGTTCACTGCATGAACTCTGTGATCTTTATAATGTCTCTTTAACCAATCAATACCTTTTAGATTTGTAGTAAAACCATGTTGCACTACTAAATCTTTTCCAAATCTCAATACATCAGCTGCATCAAATAATGGTTCTTCCTCTGTTGTTACAAAATGTTTTTTTTCTGTCCATTCTAATCTTTTCTGAACTCCAATTTTATCTGATAAGTAATCTTTTCTATAATCAAGGTCTGTCAATCTAGGTTTTGGTGCAGATTCATGCCTCATATTTGGATCTTGATTGTAATAATCTTGTAGAAGTGGTCTGTAACATAAATATTCAAACCAACGACAACGATAACTCATTGTTGCCTCTAAAATTTCGTTACCAACAGTCAATAAAACATCTCTTGGTGGCATACAGCCAAACATGGTTTCTGATTCCCAATCAGGAGTAGATGTTTTTTGATTAAAATCTATAGGTGTTGGTCGATCAACTTTAATTCCTCTTTTCTTAAGTATATTTGAGAAATCATCTAAAAGTTGATTGGCTTTATCAACTGTATCTTTGGTTCTTGGTCCAAACTGGCCTCGCATATCACTATCTTCAGGAACTTTAGCATCAAGTGCTGGTTCAGGGGCTGGAATACAAGTACCATCTGCTCTTCCAACAATTACATGTTTTAGTGGATCCCACTCATTCCAACTATTCACAATAATATTATTTTTAGTCATAGATTAATTTAGGGCAATGTATCTTTTATTCCATCTCATAATTAAACTGTAATAAACTATTGAGACAAAAAGAAAAAATCCGCCAATGATTGTGTTTGTTGTGGGAACTTCATTTATACCAAATAGTGGTAACCATACCCAAAATATTCCACCTATTACTTCAGTTAAAGAAAGCAAGGTCAGTTCTGCTGCAGGGATAGCTTTTGAACCGATTGAATATAAAATTAAACCAAAACAGACTAAGGTTCCATGTAATGAAAATAAAGTTCCATTATAGCTTGATGAAAAAAATACTAAATCATTTGTAATGATTGCTATAGATGAAAATACGACACAAAAGAAACCTGCAAAAGCAACTGTTGTGAATTTAGGCGTTTCTTTTCTCCACCTTAGTGTCACAGAAAAAACTGAAAAACCAATTGAAGCTGTAAGACCAAATACAAATCCAATTAAGGATTTTTCACTCGTATTACCAAGTGCCATAATTAAAATACCTGCAGTAGCGATGACAATTGAGATCCAAACATTTAAAGAAATTTTTTCTTTTAAAAACAAAAAAGCTAATAATGCAGTAAAGAATGGCATTGCAGCCAAACAAAGTAATGTTACTGCGGCACTGGTGTTAGTAATTGAATAAATAAAAGTGATCATTGCAACACCTAAACCTGAGCCACCTATCACACCCGATAACCCTATTTTAAAGTAATTTTTATAAAAATTTTTTCCTTCTTCAAAAAATAAATAAAGATTTAGTAAAATAAAAATAGTTAAACCTCTTCCAAAAATATACTGCCATGGGACTAATTGTGGATTATCCATGTATCTCACAACTAACGGGCCAAATGACCATAGTAAGCCTGCAAATAAAACAACTGGAATAGCTATTTTGGGACTTCTAAGCTCAATCATATGCTGAAATCTAATTCTAAATAGAATTTTCTACAACAAAAATATATTTTAAATCTAAATATAAAATCAGTGGTATATATGAAATAAAATTAAAAGTTTATATGGATTTAAAAATTTTAGAGATTGCTTCAGATACAGAAAATAATAAAAATATCAAAAACTACACTCATGCTGCAAAATCCAAAAATCCTTTATGTGGTGATGAAATTCAAATTAAGTTGGTCATAAAAAATGAAAAACTTGTTGATTTTGGCTACCAGGGAAAATCATGTGTTTATTGTCAGGCTACTGCAAGTCTGTTGTCAAAAAATTTGATTAACTCCAAAAAAAATAAAATTGATGAGCTTTGTGATTATGCACAATCTTTTTTTAATAAAAAACAAGAAAGTATTGAAAAAAAATGGTCTTTTTTAAGTAAATTGTTTGATCAAAAAAATATATCAAGAAAAGAATGTATTCTTCTTCCTTTTAATGCTTTAAAGAAGATTATATCAAATTAAATTATGGGAAATTTAAAACAATCATTTCTAGCAGGGCTCTTTTCGATTGTTACAATAGGAATACTAACTCTTTTAACTTACAAAACTGAGTACGGAATATTTCTGATTGCTTCCTTTGGATCTTCAATGGTACTCCTCTATGGATATCCTGAAAGTCCTTTCGCACAGCCAAAAAATGTTTTCTTTGGTCACGTCCTTACTGCAATTGTAGGAATGATTTTTTTATACTTTATCCCTTTACCATTGTACTTAACGATACCTTTAGCTGTAGGTTTTGGTGTTGGTTTTATGATATTATTTAATGTAACTCATCCACCAGCTGGTGGTAATCCTATAATAGTCATAATGGGTAGTGTGTCGGTGGACTACTTGTTAACCCCTGTGATTTCTGGTTCAATAATTATTCTAATTTTTGCGATAATTATTAATCGATTTATCTTAAAAAAAAATTATCCTTCTAAGAAATAATTTGTTTGCTAGCTATTTGAAAATAAGGTTAGATGGCCGAAAATAAATAAATATTTTATTACATACAGGAGATTAAATGAAGATATTGTGCGTATTGTATGATGATCCTAAAGGTGGAATGCCAAAATCATATCCCCTTAAAGATCTTCCAAAATTAGAAAAGTATCCTGATGGTATGACTTTACCATCACCGAAAGGAAGA
This sequence comes from uncultured Pelagibacteraceae bacterium, assembly GCA_902520645.1. Lineage (GTDB taxonomy): Bacteria > Pseudomonadota > Alphaproteobacteria > Pelagibacterales > Pelagibacteraceae > Pelagibacter. The sequence continues at coordinate 15,519 of CABYOP010000015.1, forward strand.
GATTTTAATCCTGGAGATTTACTGGGTTGTGTTTCTGGTGAATTAGGATTAAGAAAATTTTTAGAGAGTAATGGTCACGAATTAGTAGTAACTAATAGTAAAGATGGTGATGGAAATGAAGCAGATAAACACATTGTAGACTCTGATATAGTTATTTCTCAACCTTTCTTTCCTTATTACTTAACTAAAGAAAAAATTGAAAAAGCTAAAAACTTAAAAATGGCTATTACAGCGGGGATTGGTTCAGATCACGTTGATTTACAGGCAGCAATGGATCATAAAATAGATGTGGTTGAAGTTACTTTTTGTAACTCAAGATCAGTTGCTGAACACATTGTTATGATGATAGTTTCAATGGTTAGAGATTACCATAATCAACATAGAATTGTAAATGAAGGTGGCTGGAATATTGCAGACGCTGTTCAGAGATCTTATGATGTTGAAGGTATGCATATTGGAACTGTTGCAGCAGGTCGTATTGGATTGGATGCATTAAGAAAAATGAAACCATTTGACACTCATTTGCATTATTTTGATAGACATAGATTACCTGAAAGTGTTGAAAAAGAATTAAACTTAACTTTTCACGAGTCTGTTGAGTCGATGGTTAAAGTTTGTGATGTAGTAACAATAAATTGTCCTCTTCACCCAGAAACTGAAAATTTATTTGATGATGCAATGATAAGTAAAATGAAAAAAGGTGCTTATATTGTAAATACTGCTAGGGGGAAAATCTGTAACCGTGATGCAATTGCCAAAGCATTAAAAAGTGGTCAATTAAGTGGTTATGCTGGAGACGTTTGGTTTCCACAACCAGCCCCTAATGATCACGTATGGAGAACAATGCCTAACCATGGAATGACTCCTCATACATCAGGAACATCTTTATCTGCACAAACAAGGTATGCTGATGGTGTAAGAGAAATATTAGAATGTTTCTTTGAAGGTAGAGACATTAGAGATCAATATCTTATTGTCAAAGACGGCCAATTGGCTGGAATGGGTGCTCACTCATACAGTAAAGGATCAGCTACAGGTGGATCTGAAGAAGCCGCTAAATATAAAAAAAAATAATTAACAAAATACTTATTAAAGGTAGTTTACAAAAAGTAGCTACCTTTAATATCATAGACTAAATTCTTTTTTTTTGTTTATGATGTTTAATGAAATTTTTAACTATCATAACTTTTATCATCTCCTTTATTGCTACTGCAGAAGCAAATCAAAAAAGTAAGGCGTATTTTGCTGGTGGATGTTTCTGGTGCATGGAAGAGTCCTTTGAAAAAATAAGTGGAGTTGAAAAGGTAATATCGGGTTACTCTGGGGGTACTACAGAAAATCCAACCTACAAAGAAGTAGTTTATGGTAAAACCGGTCATTTTGAGGTGGTTGAAATTATCTATGACAAAGAAATTATTTCTTTTGATGAGTTGCTTAACATTTTTTGGAAAAATATAGATCCCTTCGATCCTTATGGACAATTTTGTGATAAAGGATATAGCTATAGATCAGTTGCTTTTTATCAAAATGATGAAGAAAAAAAACTTATAAAAAATAGTGTAAAAAAACTAGAGAGTAAATTTAATAAAAAAATTGTCACTTACTTAAGAAGTTTTGATAAATTTTACCAAGCTGAAGTTTATCATCAAGATTTTTATGTAAAAAAGTTTCAAAGATATTTGGAATATAAAAAAGCTTGCAGAAGAGAGGAAATTTTAAACAATATTTGGAACCTATAAAACCTGTGAAAAACTATATTAATTGGAATTTTGATAATTCTTATTCAAAGTTACCTGAAGCTTTTAAAGAGATTATTAAACCTGTTTCAGTTTTAAATCCTGAATTGGTTATCTTAAATGAAAATTTAGCAAAGGAATTGGGGCTTGATTTTTCTAAAATCGAAAAAAATGAATTATCTGCTCTATTTGCAGGAAATATTCTGCCTGAAGGAACTAGTTCAATAGCTCAAGCTTATGCTGGGCATCAATTTGGGCATTTTACAATGTTAGGTGATGGAAGAGCAGTTTTAATAGGTGAGCATGTAACCAATCAAAAAAAAAGATACGATATTCAATTCAAAGGATCCGGTAGGACTTCATTTTCAAGAGGTGGTGATGGTCGCGCAGCTTTGGGGCCAATGCTAAGAGAATATATTATTAGTGAGGGCATACATTCATTAAATATTCCTACAACTAGAAGTCTTGCTGTGACTAAAACTGGAGAAAAGGTTGTAAGAGAAAATTTATTAGAGGGTGCAATATTAACTAGAGTTGCTTCTAGTCATATTAGAGTTGGAACCTTTCAATACATCGCTGCAAAACAAAATATTGATGAATTGAAAACGTTAGTTAATTATACAGTTGATAGACATTATCCAGAAATTAAATCGTCCAAAACAAAAGCTGTAGATTTGTTAAATTTGGTAATTGAGAAACAATGTCAGCTAATAGTTAATTGGATGAGAGTTGGATTTATTCATGGAGTAATGAATACTGATAACATGGCAATTTCAGGTGAAACTATAGATTATGGACCCTGTGCTTTTATGGATTACTATGATCCTAAAACTGTTTTTAGTTCAATTGATAAGTTTGGAAGATATGCATTCTCAAATCAGCCAGCAATTGCAAAATGGAATTTAGCAAGATTTGCAGAATGTTTAATACCTCTAATTGATAAAAATGAGAATAATGCAATTAAATTAGCATCAGATTTAATTGATAATTTCCAAAATATTTATGAGTACAAATGGTTGAATATGATGAGAGATAAGCTTGGTCTATTTGGTAAGGATAAAGATGATCTAAATTTGATTAATAATTTATTAAATTGGATGAAACAAAATAAAGTAGATTACACAAATACTTTTTGTAACTTAATGGATATTAATTCAGATGAAGTGTACAAAGATAATAATTTTATTCTTTGGAAAAATAATTGGAAAAAAAGATCTGAATTAAATAATTTATCCAAAGAAAAACAAATTAAGCTAATGGAAAAAAATAACCCAATTGTAATTCCTAGAAATCATAAAGTAGAAGAAGCTTTAGCTGAAGCAAGTAAAGGAAATTTAGATAGTTTCAAAAATTTATTAGATGTATTAAAAAAACCATATAGTAAACAGAATAAAATTGAAAAATATCAAATGCCTGCCCCGCGTAGCAATAAAAAATATCAAACTTTTTGTGGAACTTAAAATTTTAATTTAGCGGAAAGCACATCCATCCAGTTATAATATATTTTGTTTCAAGCTTTAAAATTTCTCCAGCATGCGCGTGAGTCCATTCAGCAGGCCATATAAGTGTTTTGCCCTGCTCTGGCTGGATTTTAATATTATAGTGGGTAAAATTAGTAGTTCCATTTTCTGATTTAATATCATTTAGATATGTCATCCACGCAAAAACTCTGTGCATATTTTTTGGATTACCTCTTTCACAATGAATATGGGAAAAATGATCACCTGGATTATATCTTTGAACATTAAAATTTGGAATATCAAGAATTTCTATTGTCTTTTCAATAAAGGGCCATTGTTTTTTATAATCTTCATAACATTTAAATAATTCTTCAAAATAAGAATTAAATATTCCATATTCTTTTTTTTTAAGGTCTATAGGATCAATAGTTATATCTGTGGTTTTTTTAATTTGTTCATCAATACGATCTGAAACATAACCTTTATTTTGAATTTGTGGATTTTGTTCAAAAAAATTAATTATTTGATCAAACAATTTAGAATTTTCTATTTTCCAACAACCTATGAAATTTTCATTTTCTGAAACTATCTTTTCTCTTTTCATCAAATTATTTGAATACCAGTTTTATTAAATCTAATTAATCCAGTACCTTTATGAGTGTGCTTAAAACCTTTATAGTAGTCATTTTTAATCATATATAGATTGCCTAATCCTAAATTTGCTTTTTTATGATTTGGATCATGCTGAAGTGCAGTTTCAAAATACTTTTGAGCATCATTATAATTTTTCTCTTCAACATACAAACTTGCTAATTCACATAAGGAGGTAATGTTATTATTTATATTTATAGCTTTTAAGTAATTTAATTTTGCTGCCTCTTTATCACCTTTTGAAATATATAAAACGGCAAGATTATGAAATATTGATGGATTTGTATTGTCTAACTTAGCTGCTGATTTTAAATTTTCCTCTGCTAAATCTATTTTTTTTAAAGTCAAATATATTGAACCTCTTAAATAAAAAACATTTGAATCTTCATTTTTAAATTTATTTAGTTGATCTAAAGCTTGATTAAATTCACCAACTTTTATTAATTCGAGCGTCTTTTGAATTAAATTTTTTATATCCATATATTTAAATATATATAAAGTTTTTGCAGCACGTAAAGTATCAAGTTTATCGTGGAACTTGAAAATTAAAAGGAAAGTTCATCCATCCCGTAATAATATATTTTTTACCAAAATTTAAAACTTCACCTTTATGCGCATGAGTCCACTCAGCAGGCCAAATTAATGTTTTTCCAGTTTCTGGCTTAATTTTTAATTTAAAATGTTCAAAGTAGGTTTCACCTCCATCTTCTACATCATTTAAATATGTCATCCAGGCAAAAACTCTATACATTGTGGAAATCCCGTCTCTTTCAGTATGTAAACCTGAAAAGTGATCACCCTTATTATATTTTTGAATATTAAATGCTGGAATATCAACAATCTGAAAATTATTAGTTAAAAATGGCCATTGTATTTTATAATCTTCATAACAATTGTATAAATGATCAAAGTAATTTTTTAAATCAGCACAATCATCAGTTTTCAAACTTCTTGGTTCGATGCTTAAATCTGTAGATTTTTTTACTTTTTCATCAATCCCCTTACTTGCTAGGCCTTTTTGATGAAATTTTTTATTATTTTCAAAAAAATCAATAATTTTGGAGCATAAATTGTTGTTTTGAATATTCCAGGCACCTACAAAACTTATTTTCTCTGAAATATTTAACTTTTTCATTTAAATTATTTTAACTCC
>CABYOP010000016.1 GCA_902520645.1 uncultured Pelagibacteraceae bacterium
TTGCTAATTACTTCAGCCTCAGTATCAAATTTCATTACTGACAATACGGGCCCAAATAATTCATTTTCTGCAGTAGGCAGATTATGATTATCGCATTCAATAATTGTTGGTGGAAAGTAATATCCTTTGTTAGAAAATGAGTCTCTTTTACCACCACATTTAATCTTTCCACCTTGATCAATTGTGTCTTTTATATTTTTTTCAATTGTTTCTAATTGTTTAAAACTACTTAAAGGACCCATCTCTGTATCTAGATCCATCGGAGCTCCTATTTTTATTTTGGAGGCTCTGCTAGAAAGTTTATCCAGAAATTCATTATAAATTCCTTTTTGGATATAAAGTCTTGAACCTGCAATACAACTTTGTCCACTCGCACCAAATATTCCAGCAGTAATTCCATTGATAGCATTTTCTTGTTCTGCATCATCAAATACGGCAACAGGACTTTTTCCGCCAAGCTCTAAACTTACCTCAGAAAGATTTTCAGCAGAATTTTTAATGATTCGTCTTGCAGTTTCTGGTCCTCCAGTAAATGCAATTTTTTCTACGAGATTATGTGTTGTTAAAGTTTTACCACATGGATCACCAAAACCTGTAATGACATTAACTACTCCTTTAGGTATTCCAGTTTTCTCAACAAGCTTTGCAAATTCAAATAAGACTGCAGGCGCTAGTTCTGAAGATTTTATAACTACAGTATTTCCCATTGCTAGAGCTGGTGCTAATTTAGTTGCAGTTAAAAACATTTGAGAGTTCCACGGAATGATTGCAGCAACAACTCCAATAGGTATTCTTGTTGTTATTGCTTGAACATTAGGCTTATCTATTGGAAGAACTGTACCTTCAACTTTATCAGCTAAACCTGCATAATAATCATAGTATTCTGCAATATAAATTGCTTGCTGTTTTGTCTCTCTAAAAAGTTTTCCTGTATCAATTGTTTCTATTTCACCCAGCATCTCAGCATTTTTTCTTAACTGATCAGCAATTGCTCTTAAAAATTTAGCCCTATCTCTTGGAAGTAATTTTGGCCATTCACCTTCAAAAGCTTTTTGTGCAGCTTTAACGGCTTTATCAACATCCTTTGCGCTTGCTTCAGGCGCAACTGCCCATGGTTCATTGTTCTCGGGGTTTAAAGTTTCAAAAGTTTTTTTACTTTCAGAATCTACCCACTCTCCATCAATAAACATCTTATATTTTTTAAGTTCAGGCATTATTTAAATGTTTCATTATTGCATTATTTACTTCATCTGCATATTCAATAGTAGTGAAGTGTTTCCCATTTTTAATTTCTAAATATTGTGAATTTTGAATATCTTTATTTAAATTTTTAGACATATTTGGAGTAGACCCTGTATCTTCTGAACCTGCAATTATTAAGGTATTAGTTTTTATTTTTTTTACTTTTACTGGGCTATCTTGATAATTTGCAAATAATTCGTAAGCTTTAATAAAATTTTCTTGGTCAACTCCATCTTTGTTGAGAGTTATCAGGAATTCCTCATATAGATCAGGATTTTTTTTAAGATAGTCGTCAGAGAACCATCTTTTCATTGCCATTTGGGAAATAGGCATATTTTTTTTTGCCAAATTTACCCTATCAATTACTTTTTGCCTTTCATCGTTTGACCTTTTGTAAGTTGTAGAAATTAAAGTCAAAGAATTTAAATATTTTTCATAGTTTGTAGCAAACTCAATTGAAACTAATGCTCCAATAGAAAAACCAATTAAATGAAATTTATCTATTTTCAAATTCTCAATCAAAACTAATAATTGGTCAGCAAGTTTTTTCATTGTTAGTATATTTTCACTAAAAGGGGTCTTGCCGTGGCCTAAAAGATCATATGTTAAAAAAGAGTTATTTTTAAAAAAATCAATTTGGGGTTTCCACATTGATTGATTCAATCCAAGTCCGTGTATAAAAATTATTGGAACTGAATTTTTATTATTAAAATAATAATGATTTTGACTTCTATCAAAATTATAAGGCATTTTTTTAATTTTTAATGCCCATCTCTTTCATATCTTGGTATCTATCACCTGTTCTTGCGTGAGCTCTTCCACTCGAAGCACCTCCTATAGCTATTACAACTTCGTCATCAAATGGTGCGTCGTGAATTGTGAACTCATGAGTTAAATAGTATGGTCTTAAACCAGAATCTGTTTTGTGCATCATTGGAATTGATATTTTTGAACCAGCTGCCCCTCTTGTATTTGTAAAACTTAAATAAGATGTACCACCTACAGCATCTCTAAATTTATTCCCAAATCTTAATGTGTGTATAAATGCTGATGCATGCTCTATCTCTCCATTTAAACCAACAACTCCAGCTTTTCCATATGCAAGTATTTTATCAGGTGAACCCATCTCTTTAATTAATTCAGGTACAAGCATATCTCCAAGTTTAGGGGCTACATCTAAAATAGTTGGTCTAAGGTCTTCAACAAATCCTTGCCCGTGCCATGGATTTTTAAAAACTGCAGCTACAGAAACTAATAAAACTGGCTCCTTGGCTTTTTTTCCACCCTCAATAAAAGTTTTGTCAACAAATTTTGTAAACTTTCTTATTTCTAAATTCATTAACTTGCTTTTTCTATATTAGAGCTATCTAAATTTATTTTTGGAATTACTTCGTCATTAAACAATTTAATACTCCTCATACAAGCTTCATGATCTATTCCTGGAAAGTTAGACCAAACTTGGAGATTTTGTAAATTCAACTCTGATTTAAGTTCATTAATTTTATTAACAACATACTCTGGAGTGCCAAACAATAAATTTCTTTTATGTAAAAATTCATAATTTAATAATTCTAATTTATGTTTTGTTTCTGGCAATTCCTCACCTGGGTCCATATGATTTCCTAATCCTCTCCAATGACAAACCCATCTCATATAATTTATAATATGTTCACCTGCTAATTTTTCAGCTTCTTCCATTGTTTCTGCAACAAACATATCTCTAACTAAAGATATACCTTCACCTAAGGGAACTTCTCTGTTCTCTGCTTTTGACTTTGCATCTCTAAATATCTCAAATCTTTTTTTAAGAGCTTTAACAGTAGGTATCCACATAATAGTGTTCAAACCATTTTGCGCAGCCCATTCAATTGATCTCGCACCATCTACTACTTGCCAAATTGGTGGGTGTGGGCTTTGTTTAGGTTTAGGTACCACACTTATTTTTTTCATCTCGTTTGTTTCAATATCTACAAATTCTTTGTTTGGAGGACTCATATCGTGTTGCCAGACAAAATTTGGTGAAGGATAAGTATAGAATTCACCTTTATGATTAAAAAATTCTTCAGTCCATGCTTTTTTCATTATTGTAAGAGACTCTTCAAATAGTCTAAAATTTTTTGCTTGATCCTTAAGATCGGCTTCTTTATTTAAATTCATCGCCTCTCTTCCATAAATTCCTCTTCCAATACCGACTAGAGCTCTTCCATTTGATAATTGATCTAATAAAGCAATATCTTCTGCCAGTCTTAAAGGATTATGAAATGTAATAACATTGCATGCCTGTCCAATTTTTATCTGCTTAGTTCTTGCAGCAGCATCAACACCCATCATTAATGGATTAGTACACGACTCCATTCCTTCATGATTAAAATGATGCTCAGTATACCAAATAGAGTCCCAATTATTTTTATCACAATAAGTTGTTATCTCTTTTGTTTCATCTAGTAATTGATTATAGGGTTTGTGATCCCAGTTAGTGGTGTTGCAAAAATATCCAAACTTCATTCGAACCTCCTTAAATAATTAAATCTAAGACGATCGATCCCGCTTTCGTAAATATGAATTTAACGATGAGTTATGTATCGTACTCATTTAGATTAGCATAAAAGTTAATTATTTACTAGTTAGTATTGTTTTAGTTTATTAAAATATTCTTATTTAATTGAAAATCATAATAAAAATTACATTCAAAAGTGTGCGTATTTTTCAATACCCAAATTTCATAATCACTCAATTTTTCATTAAGATCATTGCAATCATATTTGAGATAAAGAGGTTTAATTTTATCTATACTTTTTTTGGTATCAATATGTTTTTCGTTAAGACTAGTATTAAATATTAAAAATAAAGAAATACAATAAATGCTATATCCTATCATTTTTTCATTTTTAATCTTTTGATTTAGATAATAAACAAAATCTAGAATGTAAAATATAAGATAAAAAATTATACCAGTATGTTGTCTAGGTTCTGGATTCTTATCAATTAAATAGAAAAACAAAATCATTCCAATAAATATAAAATCTAAGTAATCATATTTTTTAAATATTATTTTTGAAATTAAGATAAAAAAAGAAACAAAATAAATAAAAATAAATGTATATTCAGGCTCCATTTTAGCAGGAGGATTTATTAATTTTTTAAAAACTTCCAAAAAAATATTTTTGTCTGTAGAATATAGATCAAAATGTTGATTTAAAAAAATTTCTCTAAATCCCGGTACAAAACTATTTTTTATAACTAAGAGAAAATTATTTAATAAAAATTTAAGATTTAGGTTATCCCAAAAAAGAATTGTGAAACCTTCTAATATTATTATTATAAAATAAAAAATAATTAAGGGACAAAAAAACCACAATATTAAATAAAGAAATTTTTCTTTATCTTTTCTATTCACAATTATAAACAATAAATAAAGCATAGTAGGCACAACATTATATAAGACAAATAATGCGTGACAGCTTAGAATTAAATTTACTAGCATTAATAATTTAAAATTTTTATTGTCAAATGAATTTTGATAAAATGATTTTAATAAAAAAAAATTCAATACAGTCAAAAATCCCCAAACATAATAACCTCTGAATATCCATATATAATTAGTTAAAACATTTGAACTTAGAATAAAAACAATCAGTAATGAAAATATTAATGTATTTGGGTAAGTTCTTTTACATAATAATAAAATTCCAATAAAACATAAAAAACTAAAAAAGCGGTAATACAAAAGATTATAGCCAAAAATATTTTTAATTATAACTGCAAATAATGAATTTAATGTGTGATTACTTGTATAATTTCTCCATAAAAAATTTTGCAATTCTGTATTTCTTTCAACAATCACTAGTTCGTCATGCATAGGATAGAAATCAATAAAAATGAAAAATTTAAAAAATAAAACAATTATAGATAAGAAAATTAAAATATTAATTAGTAAAATATTATTATATTGAAATTTCTTAAACATTTGTAAAAACTTAATATTAAAAATTTATTATTAATTGTAACTTAATCATAAAGTAATTAAACTGAAATTATGAAAGAATTATCGATTGTATTTCCAATACATAATGAAGAGAATAATATAAGATCATTATTAAGTAGTTGGTCGTATGAACTAGTTAAAAATAAAATAGATTACGAATTTGTATTAGTTGAAGATGGTAGCACCGATAAAACTAAGAAGATTATTAAAGAGTTAGAAAGTCAATACCCAATCATAAATTTAAGCCAAGATGAAAAAAGATATTATACAAAAGCTGTTGTTGATGGCATATATAATTCCAATAAGAAATACATACTTTGTACAGATAGTGACAACCAAATAAAAGTCGAGTCACTTATAGAAAATATTCCTTTTTTACCTCAAGAGAATGAATTTATTTTTGGATATAGAAATCCAAGAAATGATCCAATTAAAAGAATTATTATAAGTAAGATATTTAAAATTTTACATGACTTTTTATTTCACTCAAAATTAAAAGATCCAAGCTGTCCTTTTGTTATTGGGCTGAATAAAACTTATAAAAAACTTCCAAGAGAAAAGCTTATGATGATGAGAGAAGGTTTTTGGTGGGGATTTGTTGGTGTAAGTATGATTAGTAAAGTTAAATTTTTAGAGAAACCAATTAAACATTATTCTAGAGAAATAGGGGAATCTACTTATAAAGTTAGTAATATTTTAAGAATAGTCTTAATTAATACAATTGGTTTGTTAAAAATAAAATTTAACTTATGATAATTTTTTTTGAATTTCTATTACCTCCTTAAAGGTGTTTTTGTAGCAATATATTGATCTCTAGCCTTTTCTCTTACATAAATATAAATTCCAGCAGCTATAATACAGCCAACACCTAAAAATGTTCTTAAAGATGGAATTTCATTAAATAATAAATATCCAGGTATCATTGACATTATGATTAAAGAATATTCAAATAGCGACACCACAGATGGAGATGCAACAATATATGCGGAAAATATACAAACAAAGGCAATTGAAGCTACAAAACCAAAAAATAAAATAAACTTCCAAGTATATTCAATGTTTGAGAACCATTCTCTGAAGATAAACTGAGTTGTTGAGTCGAAATTTGTATTATTAAACTGCCCATTACCCATAAAAATAAAAATTATTACGCATAAGGCTATTGCAATAAGATAGAAGTAGAATAATTGTGTATTAACATCGTCTTTATCTGAGGTATATTTTGTAATTGTCATAGAGGCCGCATAACAAAAAGCAGATAAAACTGGTAATAAATTTCTATATTCAAAATTAGAAAAATTTGGATCCAAAACTATATAAACCCCAATAAAACCAAATACAATTGCAGACCATCTTCTAATTCCAATAAATTCTTTTAAAAATACTTTTGCAAAAATTGAAACAAAAAATGGAGAGGAAAAAAAAAGTGCATTTGCGGTTGCTAATGGCATATATGTTAAAGAGATAAAAAAAGCAGAAAATGCAATAAAGTGTAATGCAACTCTTAATACTGTTAAAAAAGGATAGTAAGTCTTTAATGAAACTTTCTGTTTTCTAAATTTTATGTATCCAAACAGTAAAATGGCTGCAACAAAATATCTTCCAAAAAAAATTTCATAAAGTGCAGCTTTTTCATAAATAAACTTAATCAATGCATCTTGCATTGAAAAAAATGTCATAGCGGTGACTATAAGAATAATTCCTTTTGGATTGTTATCAGCCTTCATTTCGCACCTATATCAAATTAACAGACTTTATAATATTTAATTATTTTTTTAATTTAGAGGAGAAAAGAAGATCATTAGATGAGAATTTTAATTTATTATCTTTAATAAACTTATCCATTATTTTTAATTTTTCATCTTCAAATTCTGTTACTTTTCTTTTACCTAAATCAATATAAAGAGATATCCACTCAATAGTAGCTGATATTTTTTTTTTACTCTTTTCAATCATTTCCATTTTTATATGAAGCCTTTTCTTGTCATGATCGAAATAAGTCATTTGGATATCAATTTTTTCCCCTTGTTTTACTTCACTCAAATACTTAGTGTTTGTTTCGACTACCATAGTACTTCTATTTAAATCCTTTGCTGCACTTTCTCCCATTTTAAACTTTTCAAGTGCAACTTCCAAAGCTTGATCAAATACAAGAACATAGTATGCCATGTTCATGTGATTATTATAATCAACCCATTCTTTCTTAACTACAAAACTTTTTAATAACATCAAATATAAATGTTTTTTTTTAAATTTCTTTTTCTTTATTTTTTGTAAACACAATTAAAATTACTCCAACTATAATTATTGCACCTCCAATAAATAATTCTTGAGTTGGTTTTTCTCCTAAGAGAAAAATAGCTGCTAATAGTCCTGTTGGCGGAATACCCATTGTTACAATTGGAAGTACTTTGTATAAAGGATTATTTTTTAAAACATAATAGAAGCAACCATAAGTAATTGGCTGCATTATAAAACCAATGTAAATTGCAATAATCCAATGTTCAAATTTAGCATTGCTTAAATAATTAATTGTATTTCCATCTAACACTGCTGAAAAAATTATCAAAATCGGTGCAGAAAATAATGCTAACCACGCAACCAAAGCCAAAGGATTAATTTCTTTACTCAATGGTTTAACCAATACTTGACCAAGCGCCCAGGTTGCTGAACCAAGGATTGTAAGACCAATACCAATAAACTTGCCATCTAAATTAGGAGATCCTGTTAAAATATAAACACCAACAAAAGCAATACTTATACCAATCAAAGCTCTTATCGTTGGTTTTTCCTTAAGCATAAAATAGGCAAATATAACTCCAAACGGAACCTCTGTTTGAACAAGAAGAACTGCAGCGGAGGCATCAATTAAATTTAAGCCAGAATAGGTAATACTATACTGTAAAGTATTTGCTATGAATGATGCTATAAATATTTTTTTTAAGTAACCTCTAGGTATTGGAAACCACCAAATTAAAATTGATGCAGCAAACATAAATCGTAATCCCATCAATAAAATTGGAGGAAAAGATTCAAAAGCAGGCTTTGCAATAACAAAACCAAAACCCAAAAAGATAGGAACTAAAGATGCAACAAAGGTGTCTTTTATATTCATGCCGTTATTTTTAATATTAATGATTATTAAAGAACTTCTGATATATTCACCTTTTAAAATATGAATTCAACAAAAATAGATCCTAAATACGTCAGTAAATCAAATCCAAGAGTTGGCCTAATAGCACTGGCGAGTGACTTTATGATTGAAAAGGATTTTATAAATGTAATTAAAGATAGAGATATAGATTTTTTCGTAAATCGAATTGAAAGTTACAATCCTTTAACAAAGGAAAACTTAATTAAAATGTCAGAAAAAGTAACTGAGGTTACAAAAGATATTTTACCTGATCAAGATCTAGACTGTGTAGTTTACGGTTGTACTTCAGGAACTATTGCTGCTGGACATGCATCAATTGAAAAAAAAGTAAAGGCAGCAAAACCAAAAGCAGATGTGACCACACCAAGCACAGCTGCAATTACAGCACTTAAAAAAATGAACATTAATAAAATATGTTTATTTACACCTTATAGTAAGAAATTAAATGATGAGGTTTTGGAGTATTTTAAAAGTGAGGGTTTTGATATTGTATCTAATGCATATTTTGATATCAAGTCAGATCTTGATATTGGTAAAGTTGATCAAAATTATTTGTACGAAGTATTATCCAACATTGATTTAAATAATGCAGACGCTCTGTTTGTTTCATGTACAGCTCTTCCAGTTTTACCCATCATAGATAAATTAGAAAAAAAATTAAATACTACAGTATTATCTAGCAACCAGGCATTGATTTGGGATACCCTTGTTAAAATAAATAAAAATAATTCAGTAGAGGGATTTGGTAAATTATTCCAAATAAATTAATGTATTTTACAAAAGAAGAATACAAACAGAGACTAAAGAAAGTTCAACACATGATGCAAGAAAAAGGCATTGAACTTTTAATCTCTCATGACACCAATAACCTTAATTATTTAACAGGTTATGATGCTTGGTCATTTTATTATGCACAGTGCGCTATTGTTCATGTTAATGCAGAAGAACCACTGTGTTTTGTAAGAGCTCAAGATGCAGGGGGTGCTTACTTAAAAACTTATTTAAAAAATGAGAACATACTAGCTTACGATGAGTCTTATATTCATACCTGGCCAAAACATCCTTATGATTACCTAGTTAATATTATTAAGGATAGAAAATGGGATAAACTATCAATTGGTGTGGAGATGGATGCACATTATTTCACTGCATTTTGTTATGAAAAAATTAAATCTGGACTTCCAAATGCCAAAATAAAAGATAGTGATCGTCTGGTCAATTGGGCAAGACTGGTAAAATCAGATAATGAAATAAATTATATGAAATCTGCTGCAAAAATTTCTGAAAAAGGAATGAAAACTGCAATGGAGGTAATTAATCCTGGTGTAAGGCAGTGTGATGCGGTTGGAGAAATTCAAAAATCATTATTTTATGGTACAGAGGAATTTGGAGGAGAATATGCAAGTATTGCAACTTTAGTACCAACAGGAAAAGGAACTTCAGCATCTCATTTGACTGCATCCCAAGATAAATTTGTTGAAGGGGAGGCTACAATTATTGAATTATCAGGTACTTATAAAAGATATCATGCTCCAATGGCTCGAACAGTTTTATTAGGAAAACCTGACCAAACAAAAATAGATACTATGAATAAAACTATTGAGGCTTTGAACTCTGGTATTAGTGCAATCAAACCCGGAAATACTGCTGATGATGTTGCCCAAGCATTTTGGAAAATTTTAGATAAATATGGAATAGAAAAAAAATCTAGAACGGGATATTCAATTGGAATTGGCTATCCTCCTGATTGGGGCGAACATACTCTAAATATATACAAAGGCGATATGACTGTTCTTGAGCCTAATGTCTGTTTTCATATGATAGCAGTGATGCAATTTGGTGACTGGGGCGTAGAAGCCTCTGAAGCAATTAGAGTAACTGAGAATGGTTCTGAATTATTCTGCAATTTCTCAAAAGAACTTCATATTAAGAGTTAATTAGCTATTGAATTCTACTACTACAAATGTTTTATATTCACCTTTATGTCTAAAAATCCAGAGTTCGTTAAATTTGATAAAGTTGACAAAAGCTATGATGGTAAAGTTCTAGTTGTAAAAGATCTTCAGTTAGATATTGCTGAAGGTGAATTCATTACAATGCTTGGTCCCTCTGGATCTGGTAAAACAACTTGTCTGATGATGCTTGCGGGCTTTGAAACTCCAACAAATGGAGAGATCTTGTTAGATGGAAATATAATTTCTAATATACCTCCACACAAAAGAGGAATAGGAATGGTCTTTCAAAATTATGCACTATTTCCACACATGACAGTTTATGAAAATTTAGCTTTCCCTTTAAGAGTTAGAAAAATGGAAAAAGATGACATTGATAAAAAAGTTGATAAAGCTTTATCAATGGTTTCACTAAATGGGTTTGAAACAAGAATGCCGGGACAACTTTCAGGAGGACAACAACAAAGAGTAGCTGTAGCTAGAGCTTTAGTTTTCGATCCTGCAGTGGTTTTGATGGATGAACCTTTAGGTGCATTAGATAAAAATTTAAGAGAGAGTATGCAATATGAAATTAAACATATTCATGAAAGCATTGGAGTAACTGTAGTTTACGTTACTCATGATCAAAGTGAAGCTCTTACAATGTCGAATAGAATTGCTGTGTTTAATGATGGAAAAGTTCAACAGCTATCAAATCCATCAGAGCTTTACGAAAAACCAGTAAATTCATTTGTTGCAGAGTTTATTGGCGAAAATAATACCTTTGATGGCGAAGTATCAGATATTTCAGGAGATGAATGTAAAGTGAAGCTATCTAATGGAGAAATAATAGCTAGCGCTATTTCAGTAAAATCTAAAGGTGAAAAAACAACTGTCTCTTTAAGACCTGAGAGAGCTTTAATAGAACCAAGTGAAAAAATGGATAATATGTTTAGTGGTAAGATTGAGGAGGTAATTTATCATGGAGACCATACCAGGGTAAGAGTAAATTTATTAGGAAACCCAGAATTTATTTTAAAAGTCCCGAACAGTACTTCCAATCTAGAACTTAAGGTCAAAGAAGATATTAAAATAGGTTGGAACAGTTCTGATGCAAGAGCTTTAGACCCAAAATAAACAATCAATATAATTAAAGTATAACACTAATTAGAACATTATAAGCTGTTGACTCTTAATAGTCATTTTGGTGTAATTTACTTATATAAATTAATTTATATTAAACGTTTAAACGGAGGAATAATGAGAAAAATAAGTAAATTGATACTTGCTCTTTCTTTTGTTGTATCTGTAACTTCTTCAGCCTTTGCTGTTACTGTAGCATCTTGGGGTGGAGCTTATACAGACTCTCAAAAACAAGGGTATGGTGATCCAACAGCAGCAGCTCTAGGAATAGATATTAACTGGGTTGACTATTCTGGTGGACTATCAGAAATTAAGGCACAAAAAGAAGCGGGTGCTATTAACTGGGATATTATCGATGTATTTGCATTTGATACTATTAATGGATGTGATGAAGGTTTGTTTGTCAAATTTGATTTTGACAAAGATTTTCCAGCAGCTCCAGATGGAACACCAGCTAGTGAAGACTTTTTTGCTCCAATGCCAAGTGAATGTGCAGTAGGAAATATTCTTTACTCTTGGAATTATGCTTTTGATACAAGAGCTTTTCCAGATAAGCAGCCTACAACAATTAAAGACTTTTTTGATACTAAAAAGTTTCCAGGTAAAAGAGCAATTTACAAAAGTGCTCTAACAAACCTAGAAATTGCTTTAGCAGCTGATGGTGTTAACATGGGTAAAGGTGGAGAATTACTTTACAGAAAACTTGAAGAAGAAGGTGGTGTTGACAGAGCTATGAATAAAATCAAAGAGCTTTGCGCTAATGATAATTGTGTATTCTGGTCTGCAGGTGCTCAACCACCAGAACTATTAGTTGCTGGTGAAGTTGTAATGGCAACTGGTTGGAACGGAAGATTCTTTAACGCTGAAGTAGGTGAAGGTGCTCCAATTAAGCAAGTATGGCATGGTCAAGGTCTTGACTATGAGTATTTTGTACAAGTTAAAGGTGGACCTAACGATGCAAATGGAAATGCTTTAAAAGCTCTATCTATGATGACTAATACTGAAATGTTAGCTGGTAGTGCGAAGTATATTGCATATGCGCCATACAGAATATCATCTTTAGATATTATCAAAGCTAATGAGCCTTGGTACAAAGATGGTAAAACTGAAATGATGCCTCAAATGCCTACATCTCCTAGTAATACTAAGAAATATTTCTTAGTTGATCCTTTCTACTGGGCTGACAATGGAACAGAGATTGGTGAAAAATGGGAAGCAATGAAAGCAGGCCTATAATTTCAGTTTTAAACACTGAATTAATATAATATATTTAGGGCGGTTATTAACTAACCGCCCTTTTTTTTATGAGCTCAGAAACAAAACAAATTTTAACAACTGACGGGATACCACTTGAAGTCAGTCTAAAAAAAGCTGAAAAGAAGAATAAAATTAAAGCATTTCTTCTTGTTGCTCCATTATTATTCTTCTTATTTATTACCTATGTTTTTCCAATTGGAGAAATGTTTACTAGAAGTGTCGATGATAGAATGGTTACCAATATGCTTCCTAAAACCTTTAAAACAATGGAAAGTTGGGATGGGAAAGAACTACCTCCGGAAGAAGTTTTTACTGCTTTCTACTCAGATTTCAAAGTTTTGGTAGAAAACGAAACACAAGGGAAACTTGGTCAAAGATTAAATAAAGAAAAGAATGGTTTCAACACTATTACCAAAAAATTAATGAGACTAATTAAAAGAAATAAAATTGATGAAAGCCAAAGCATCAAAGAACAAATTATGAAAATTCATAAAAGATGGGCAAACGTAGAGTATTGGCAGGCTATAAAACGAACTGCACCTCCTTATACTATGGCAAAATATTTAAAAGGGATGGATATGTATTTTGCAGCAGATGGAAGTATTGCACAAGTCGATGAGGATAGAAGAATACACAGAATACTTTGGCTAAGAACACTAGAAATAGCGTTGTTTGTAACTATTTTCTGTTTTTTAATGGGCTATCCAATAGCTCACTTACTTGCAACATTACCAATGAAATACAGTAATCTTTTAATGATATGTGTTCTCTTGCCGTTTTGGACTTCTTTATTAGTAAGAACTGCTAGCTGGATGATTTTGCTACAACAACAAGGAGTAGTAAATGATTTTTTTGTATTAATTGGACTTGTTGCAGACGATAACAGACCAACTATGATGTACAATAAAGTTGGAACTTATGTGGCAATGACACAAATATTATTACCTTTCATGGTACTACCACTCTACAGCGTCATGAAAACAATATCTCCAAGTTTAATGAGAGCAGGAAAATCGCTAGGGGGAACCCCTTTTGTTGCTTTTTGGAAAGTTTATTTTCCATTAACTATTCCAGGCATTGGTGCAGGTTGTTTGTTAGTGTTTATTTTGGCAATTGGGTATTACATTACACCGGCATTAGTTGGAGGGGCCTCAGGTACTTTAATTAGTAATCAAATTGCATATCACATGAAAGCAACATTGGATTGGAGCTTTGCATCTGCAATGGGCTTAATGCTGTTATCTGGGGTTTTAGTAATCTATTGGATTTATAACAAATTAGTTGGAGTAGATAATATTAAATTAGGATAATCATGGCATTACCAAGTTACACAGAAACAAGATATAGAATTTGGCATTACTTTTATATTGCTATTTGTACATTTGTGTTTTTCTTTTTAATTGCACCTTTATTTGTAATTTTTCCTTTATCATTTAACGCCGAAGAGTTTTTAGTTTTTTCTGAAGGAATGAAAAAGCTTGATCCAGATGCTTTCTCTTTTAGATGGTATCACGAAATGGTTTATGGAACTAAAAATCCATGGGGATTAGCTGCAAAAAATAGTTTTATCATTGCAATATTTGCAACAATTGGATCAATCATACTAGGAACACTTGCAGCCTTAGGGCTTAGTAGTAGGCATATGCCCTATAAAGGTTTGATTATGGCAGTTTTAATTTCTCCTATGATTGTTCCATTAATTATATCTGGTGTAGCTATTTTCTTTTTTATGGCAAAAGTTGGTTTAGCTGCAACACACACAGGAATAGTTTTAGCTCATATTATATTAGGTACTCCTTTTGTAGTCATAACCGTAACCGCAACACTTTCAGGCTTTGATCATAGTGTAACTCGAGCAGCCTCAAGCTTAGGCAGTAATCCAATTAACACATTTATGAAAATAACATTACCTTTGATACTTCCAGGAGTTATTTCAGGAGGATTGTTTGCATTTGTTACTTCTTTTGACGAAGTGGTTGTTGTATTATTTTTAGCAGGATTGGAGAATACGACTATTCCAGTTCAAATGTGGACAGGTTTAAGAGAACAGCTAAGTCCAACTATTCTTGCAGTTGCTACATGTTTAATTATTTTATCTACTTTAATTTTAGTCACTGCAGAATTATTAAGAAGAAGATCTGAGAGATTAAGAGGAATAAATAGATAATTTACCTAAATATACTTTTCATATATAGAACTTAGGGTGGAAATTAAAAAAGTAGTTATTATTGGATCAGGTACAATGGGCAGTGGTATTGCTGCACATTTATGTAATGCCAATGTGCCAGTAACATTGTTAGATTTAACCACTAAAATAAGTACAAATGCGAGAGATAGAATCTTTAAATCAAGACCACCGTTATTAATTGATAAATCTAAAATTAATAACATCAACGTAGGAAATATTTCTGATGACTTTGATACTGTTAAAGAGGCCGATTGGGTAGTAGAAGCAGTTGATGAGAGAATAGATATTAAACATCAAATATACGATAAAATATTTAAATCCAGAAAAGATGGAGCTATAGTCTCGTCAAATACATCATCAATTCCAATTAAAGTACTTTCACAAAATCTAACCAATGAACAAAAAAAAGATTTTTGTATTACACACTTCTTTAATCCTGTTCGATACATGGGGTTGTTAGAAATTGTTAAAAATGAAAATAATGATATAGAAAAAATAAATGCACTTCAAAAATTTTGTGAGATTGAACTTGGTAAAGGGGCAATAGTCTGTAACGATACTCCAGGTTTTTTAGGAAATAGGGTTGGTGTATATGCTATGCAAATAGCAATGACTGAGGCCTTCAAAATGAAATTAACTGTTGAAGAAGCTGATGCAATTTTTGGAAGACCTATGGGAATTCCTAAAACGGGTGTATTTGGTTTATATGATTTAATCGGCATTGATTTAATGGCCGATGTACTGAAAAGTTTTATAAAAGAATTACCAAAAACTGACAAATTTCATGAGGTCGCACAAGAAATCCCTTTAATTAAAAAACTAATTGAAACTGGTTATACTGGCCGAAAAGGCAAAGGTGGTTTTTTTAGAATAAATAAAGAAGGAGGTGTAAAAATTTTAGAGGCACTAAATCTAGAAACAGGAGATTATTCACCGAGTAAAAAAATTGATCTTAAGTCTGATAAAGTTGATCTTAAAAAATTAATTAACCGAGATGACAAGTACGGAAAATATGCTTGGTCAGTAATTTCAAAAATAATAAAATATGCATCTTCATTGGTACCTGAGATTACAGATGAATTTAATGACATAGATGAAGCGATGAGACTTGGTTTTAATTGGTCTAAAGGACCTTTTGAGATGCTTGAAGAAATTGGAATAGAAAATTTTTTTAATAAAATTGATGATTATGAAGGTAACAAATTTTTAGAAAGTCTCGCAAAATCTAAAAATGAAAATTTTTATGGAGAAAGACAAAAATATACAAAAATTGAAACTTTAGGAAAAGTTAAAAGAAAAGCTCAAAGTGTTGATGGAAATAGCTCTGCTCAAGTTTATAAATTTAAAGACTATAATATTGTTGAGTTTACTACTAAGGCAAACGCTTTAGATTATGACTCCATGGATGCTTTAAAAAAAGCAACTGATAAACCTTTAATTATTATTAATGAAAGTATGCAATTCTCTGCAGGGGTAAATTTAAGTTATACGATGGATTTTGCAAATAAAGGTGATTTTAAATCTATTGAAAAGTTTATTAAATATTTTCAAGAAACATGTAAAGAGCTTAAATATTCAAAATATCCAGTGATATCTGCACCTTCAGGTTTAACTTTGGGAGGAGGCTTTGAAGTTCTTGTTCAAAGTAATTTTGTGGCATCGCACACAAATATTGTAATTGGTTTAGTTGAGACAATAGTAGGATTGATACCAGCCGGTGGTGGTTGCAAAGAAATGTTAGCAAGATGGCAGAATACCGAGGAAAGTAAAAAAGATCCTCATTTTGCTCCATTAAAAGTTTTTGACATTATTGGCTATGGAAAGACGGCAACTTCACCGGTAGAGGCAGAACCTTTAAAATATCTTAAGCCAGAGGATAAAAAAATAATGAATAGAAATAGTTTACTTGAAGCATCGAAACAAATCTTAGATGAAAACCAAAATTTTAAATCACCATCTGAATTAGTATTTAATTTGCCTGGTGAGAGTGTTAGAGGTGAAATGCAAAAAGTTTTAGATAAACTTTACAATGAAAAAATTATACTTGATCACGGCATGGAAGTTGCTAAGGAATTAGCATATGTATTAAGTGGGGGAGATACATCAATAGATAAACAACTCTCGGAAGATGATTTATTTAAATTAGAGTTAGATGCTTTTATGAAGCTTATTGAGACTCCTAAAACTCAAGAAAGAATAAAGCATACACTTGCAACTGGAAAACCTTTAGTTAATTAATTTTCTAATAATTGTAATTCTTTAATATAATCAGGCCTCAATACATAATCTGTTTTATTGCCGACTTTGATTTTTTTTAAAGCATCTAAACCAAACACTACTTTTCCAATTGGTGTATATTCCCCCTGGTACAATGGGATATCTTTTAAGACTATAAAGAACTCACTATCCTCAGTATCAAATTCACCTCTAGCCATAGCAACTGTTCCTGCTTTAAATTCATAATCATTACTTAACTCTGATTTTAATTTACCAAGCTTAGACTTACCACTTCCAATTTTAAAATAATTTATATTATCATGATAACCAAACTCAAGATCACCTGCTTGAACCAGAGTGTTTTCTATTACACGATAAAATGCTGAATTATTATACAAACCCGAATTAACAAAATATTTAAATCTTTCAACCGATTTAGGTGAAACTTGAGGATAAAGTTCAATTGCAACTTTTCCACACTCAACATCCATAATAGCTAAATTTTTTGGATCACTAATTTTAAGTTTCTCAAAATCAAGTTCTTTGACAAACAAACATTTATTCTTAATTATATAAAAAGAACCAAAAGTAAAAACTGCTAATGAAATTAGAAAGATAAATAATATTTTTTCTGATAATGATGATTTAATTTTTTTAATCATTAAAATATGAAGTTATCATCAATTAATTTTAAATTTTTTTCTAAATATTTAACTTTATTTTTTAAAATTAAATCATTCTCAATTTTTTTTTCTACTAATTCTTTATTGATCATAAGAAAGGAAAAAATTTCAGCCATATCCTCTGAAGGAATAGATTTTGAATATTCTGTTAAAAATCCATCTGTATTTTTATAGAGACTAAGATCAGTTCGATCTGAACAAGTTGAACATTCTGCATATTTAAAAGTTGTTCTATTAAATTTAGACCATAAAGCTTCATCAAACATCCTTTTGTGCTTTGCCTGTATCATATGAAAGAATTCATGATGGATCATTCTTTCAAAGTTTTCCAGATTAAAGTTAATATCTAAGATCAATGATCTTGTAAGAATGTTTGGCACTCCTCCTGTATTAATGGATGAAACACTTAGATTTTCGCACAAAATAATAAATTTGAGATTATTCTTAACTAGAAAATTCGCCTCATATTTATTTAAATTTTTCTCAACAATTGGATATTTTTTTTCTAATTCATTTTTTTTTGACCTATCACATGAAATATTTTTTTTTAATCCTATTTTAAAGTTGTTCTCAGCGTACAAATATTTTAATCCATTTGAACTGTTTATATTATAGATTTCTAAATTTGGGATTTTTAACAGATTAAAAATTTCATTCGAATTTACTACTGAAATATTAAATATTAGTATTATAGAAATTATATATTTCATTAGATTATTATAGACGAATAAAGCTAGATAATATTAACTTAGTTTTAAAATAAAATGAAAAAAGAAAAAAATAAAAATCCAATTCAGCCTATAAGTGGCACAAAAGTTCCAAGATATGCGGGCCCATCTACATTTGCTAGATTGCCTGAGTTAAGAGATGTTGAAAGCTGTGATGTAGCAATAGTAGGTGTACCCTTTGATGCAGGAACTAGTTATAGACCTGGAGCAAGATTTGGACCGCAAAGTATTCGTCAAGCCTCAAGACACTTAAGAACAAATTATCATCCAAGTTATGATGTTGAGCCCTTTAAAATTCAACAGGTAGCTGACGCAGGTGATATAGCATGCAACCCATTTAGTATTGACGAAGCCATCAAGCAAATTGAAGTAGGAGCTACAGATTTATTAAAAAAAGTAGGTGGTATAATTAGTTTAGGTGGAGATCATACAATTGCTGTACCTTTGTTAAGAGCAATAAATAAAAAAAATAATGGTCCAGTCTCTTTAGTACATTTTGATGCTCATCTAGATACATGGGATACATACTTTGGTGCACCTTATACACATGGAACTCCATTTAGAAGAGCTAGAGAAGAAGGATTATTTTTAGATGATGCTTCAATGCATGTTGGTATTCGAGGCCCACTCTATAGCAGAGATGATATAAAAAATGATGAAAGTTTTGGTTTTAAAATAATTCATTGTGATGAATTTCAAACTGAAGGAACAGATAAAATAGCTGAAAGAATTAGAAAAAGAGTAGGAGATAATCCATTATACCTTTCAATTGACATTGATGTGCTAGATCCTGCTTTTGCTCCTGGAACAGGAACACCTGAAATTGCAGGAATGACAACTAGAGAGATGGTAAATGTTTTAAGAGGCTTATCAGGTTTGAAACTTGTGTCAGCTGATGTTGTAGAGGTTTCTCCAGCTTATGACCATGCAGAAGTTACTTCTCTGGCTGCAGCTACAATAGTGTATGAATTAACTAATTTGTTTGCAAAAACATAAAGAGAGGATAGTTTTCTAAAATGTTAGAAAAAAAAAATTTTTATATAAATGGCGCATGGGTTGCTCCAAAAAAACCAAGCGATATTGAGGTAATCAATCCAGCGACAGAAAAAGCTTGCGCAGTAATTTCACTTGGAAGTAAAGATGATGTTAATGATGCAGTGCTCTCTGCTAAAGAAGCATTCAAAGCTTGGGGATATTCAACAAGAGAGGATAGAATTGCTCTATTGGAAACATTCTACACTCTATATAAGAAAAGATGGAACGATATAACAGATGCCATTATTCAAGAAATGGGAGCACCAAAGGATTTCGCATCAAAACTTCAAACAGGAACTGGCGCAAGTCATACTAAATCTTTTATAAAATACCTTAAAGAGTTTGAGTTTGAAAAACCTTTAGGGGACCATGCGAAAAATCAAAGATTAATATATGAGCCAAAAGGAGTTTG